>NZ_LLXS01000021.1:0-128188 GCF_001431585.1 Stenotrophomonas pictorum JCM 9942
CCCTACAATAGCCCCATGCAGATTGGCCCCTACACCATCGCACCGAACGTGGTGCTCGCGCCCATGGCCGGCGTCACCGACAAGCCGTTCCGGCAGCTGTGCAAGCGCCTGGGCGCGGGCCTGGCCGCCTCGGAGATGACCATCTCCGATCCGCGCTTCTGGACCACCCGCAAGTCGATCCACCGCATGGACCACGCCGGTGAACCGGCGCCGATCAGCGTGCAGATCGCCGGTACCGAGCCTGCGCAGCTGGCCGAGGCGGCACGCTACAACGTCGACCACGGCGCGCAGATCATCGACATCAACATGGGCTGCCCGGCCAAGAAGGTCTGCAACGCCTGGGCCGGCTCGGCGCTGATGCGCGACGAGGCGCTGGTGGCGCGCATCCTGCAAGCGGTGGTGGCCGCGGTGGACGTGCCGGTGACGCTGAAGATCCGCACCGGCTGGTGCGCGCAGGTGCGCAACGCCCCGGCCATCGCCCGCATCGCGCAGGACAGCGGCATCAAAGCGCTGGCCATCCACGGCCGCACCCGCGACCAGCACTACATCGGCACGGCCGAGTACGACACCATCGCCGCGATCAAGGCGATGCTGGACATCCCGGTGCTGGCCAATGGCGATGTGGATTCGCCGCGCAAGGCCGAGCAGGTGCTCAAACACACAGGCGCCGATGCGGTGATGGTTGGCCGCGCCGCGCAGGGCCGGCCGTGGATCTTCCGCGAGATCGCCCACTACCTGGCCACCGGCCAGGAGCTGCCGCCGCCCTCATTGACCGAGGTCCGCGGCATCCTGCTGGGGCATCTCACCGACCTGCATGCTTTCTATGGCGAACAACAGGGCGTGCGCATCGCCCGCAAGCATCTGGGCTGGTATGCCAGGGACCGCCCGGAGAACACGGCCTTCCGCGCGGTGGTCAACGCCGCCGAGACCGCCGATGCACAGCTGCGCCTGACCGGCGACTATTTCGACGCGCTGATTGCCGGCGAGCGGCCGGCCCTGTCGCCAGCGGCCTGATCCGGCGCAGACCACGTCAGCGCGGGGCGCCAGAGGTTCACCCATGAAAAAGCCCGCCAGCAGGACTGGCGGGCTTCCGGCAGGGACATCAGCGCGCGGGGGAGAGAAACGCGCTGCGGTCGATCAGCCGAACACCTTGAAGCGGGCTTCGTCCTCGATATAGCTCTTCTCGCCGAACGCGGCTTCATGGGAGCCGAACGGCATCTGCGCACGCAGGGTCCAGCTGGCCGGAATGCCCCAGTGCTCGCGCACCGCCTCGTTCACCAGCGGGTTGTAGTGCTGCAGGCTGGCGCCGATACCGGCGTCGGCCAGCGCGGTCCACACCGCGAACTGGGCCATGCCGTTGGACTGCTCGCCCCAGATCGGGAAGTTCTCGGCATACAGCGGGTACTGCGCCTGCAGGCCCTTGACCACGTCGCTGTCGACGAAGAACAGCACGGTACCGGCACCGGCGGCGAAGCTGTCGATCTTGTTGCTGGTGCCCTCGAAGGCCTCGGCCGGCACGATCTTGCGCAGCTCGTCCCGGGTCAGGTCCCAGAACTTCTGGCTTTCGGCACCGAACAGGATCACCGCCCGCGCCGACTGCGCATTGAACGCCGACGGCGCTTCACGCACGGCGTGCTTGATCAGGCTGGCGGTGTCGTTCTGGCTCATCGGCAGGGTCTTGCCGAGGGCGTATTGCGAGCGGCGCTTCTTGTACAGGGAGATGGCTTGGCTGTTCATGGTCGGTTCCTTGGGAGAAGCGGACCGGCACCATCGCCGATTCCTGCTTGATGGCCCCCATTTTATTTGCCAGCAAAATCAGAACAATCACCCTGAAAGGCATAATTTGTTTCAAATTCAGAACGCGAGCCAGTGAGTGGCTACCTGACACGCTCCGCCACCCCGGGGCCAGCCGCTTCCGCCACCGGTGGAGCCGTCCAGATCCGCTGCCACGCCTCGCCCAGTCGCTGTTTCAGCAGCGCACGCCCGCCCTGCTCCCGGTAGACGGGCCTGAGCTGGCGTGGCGCGATCGCCTGCCAGTCCTCCCCATCAATCCGGGCCACGGCGAACGTGAAGTTGTAGTCCGGCTCCAGGCCCATGCGCAGATCGCTGAGCACCAGCTCCCCGCCCTGCACCTGCGCGCGCATGAAGCCGCGGTTGAACCAGTTCAGGCGCTGCACCGCCGGCACCTCGCCGGCCTGGCGCAAAGCCTGCACGTTGGAGGGGTAACCGCTGAACTGCATCGGCCCGTGGTCGGCCCACAGCGAGCGGTCACCGACCACATAGCCGCCTGGGGTCATCGCCACCACCCGCCACAGCAGGGTGTTGAACGGCATCGGTACCGAGAACCTGGGCGCATCGGCGAGACCTATCGCCGCCAGCGCCTGATCTGCGGCCCGGTCCACCTGCGCCTTGGCCACCAGCGACCAGCCCAGATAACCGGTGCTGAGCAGCACCCCCGCCACCAGTGCCCGCTGTGCCAGCGGCCGCACCTGCGCGAACCAGGCGATCACGCAGGCCAGCAGCAGCCACACGGTGTACAGCGGATCGATGATGAACACGCTCGACCACATCGCCGGTGCCGGCGTCAGCGGCCACCACAACTGGGTGCCGTAGACGGTGAAGGCATCCAGCAGCGGATGGGTGACCAGCGCCAGCACGATCGCCCACCACCAGCGCACCGGGGCGACGGCCACCCGGCCCTGGCCGAAACGGCGGTACAACCACCAGATCAGCGTGCCCAGCAGTGGCAGCACCAGCAGCGAATGGCTGAAACTGCGGTGGACCGTCATCAATGTGACCGGATTGTCGGTGAACGCCGCGATGAACAGACCATCGAGGTCGGGCAAGGTGCCCAGTGCGGCACCGGCCAACAAGGCCGCGCGGCGATGGCCGGCGGGCGCGAGAGAGGCAGCGACAGCGCCGCCGAGAACGATCTGACTGAGCGAATCCATGTGCCGATCCTAGCAGCCGGTCACGGCCTATCATTCTCCCGGACACGCTGGCTTAACCACCGGCAACATCACACCCCGCACAATGCACAGGGCGGGCATGCCGTGTATCATGCGCGCCCATCTCTCCATCCGAATCAAGGGATATTGCCTCGATGTCCAGCTACCTGTTCACCTCCGAATCGGTCTCCGAAGGCCATCCGGACAAGATTGCCGACCAGATCTCCGACGCGGTGCTGGACGCAATCCTGACCCAGGACAAGCGCGCCCGCGTGGCCTGCGAAACCATGGTCAAGACCGGTGCGGCCATCGTCGCCGGCGAAGTCACCACCTCGGCGTGGGTCGATATCGAAGAACTGACCCGCAAGGTCATCAACGACATCGGCTACAACAATTCCGACGTCGGCTTCGACGGCCACACCTGCGCGATCATCAACATGCTCGGCAAGCAGTCGCCGGACATCGCCGCCGGCGTGGACGGTTCGGGCAAGAAGACCAAGAAGCCGGAAGAACAGGGCGCCGGCGACCAGGGCCTGATGTTCGGCTATGCCTGCAACGAGGCGCCGGAATTCATGCCGGCCCCGATCTACTACTCGCACCGTCTGGTCGAGCAGCAGGCCAAGGTCCGCAACAAGAAGAACTCGCCGCTGCCGTGGCTGCGCCCGGACGCCAAGAGCCAGGTCACCCTGCGCTATGGCGACAACGGCAAGATCGAAGGCCTGGACGCGGTGGTGCTGTCCACCCAGCACGACCCGGGCGTGAAGCAGAAGGACCTGATCGAGGCCGTGCGCGAGCACATCCTCAAGCCGGTGCTGCCCAAGGCGTGGCTGGACGCGCTGCCGAAGAACAAGATCCACATCAACCCGACCGGCATCTTCGTCATCGGCGGCCCGGTGGGTGATTGCGGCCTGACCGGCCGCAAGATCATCGTCGACACCTACGGCGGCATGGCCCGTCACGGTGGCGGTGCGTTCTCGGGCAAGGATCCGTCCAAGGTTGACCGTTCGGCCGCCTACGCCGCCCGCTACGTGGCCAAGAACGTCGTGGCTGCCGGCCTGGCGGACAAGTGCGAAGTGCAGGTCTCCTACGCCATCGGCGTGGCCGAGCCGACTTCGATCTCGGTCACCACCTTCGGCACCGGCAAGATCGCCGACGCGCAGATCGAGAAGCTGATCCGTGCGCACTTCGACCTGCGTCCGTACGGCATCATCAAGATGCTGGATCTGATCCACCCGATGTACCAGCAGACCGCCGCCTACGGCCACTTCGGGCGCAAGCCGAAGGAATTCAGCTACGTCGATGGCGAGGGCAAGAGCCAGACCGCGACCGCCTTCTCCTGGGAGAAGACCGACCGCGCCGAGGCGCTGCGCAAGGCCGCCAAGCTGAAGTAATAAACTGGCACTGCCAGTGACCGGAACGGGCCGCGCAAGCGGCCCGTTTTTTTGGCCCGCAACTGAACTGCCGTACAGGATCCCCCCGTGAGCGAATGCACCGACCCGCACCACCCGCCGACCACGCTGCCGCCCGCCAGCGATAGCGCCGTTCCCGACACGGACGGACTGCTGGCTGTGCTGGAAACCGTCGCCGAGGACCGTACCGTGCTTGATGCATGGCCGGCCGAGCAGCGCGCGCGGCTGTACAAGGCCGTGGCCAGCATCGCCAACCCGGCGCCGAAGTTCCGTCGCCAGAAGGCCAAGCTCGAACAGCGCGCGCAGCATGCCGAGAAATTGCGCAAGGCCGATGCCCTGCTGGAACAGACCGGCATCCGCACCCTGCGCAGCAAACCGGTGTTCAGCACGCCAAACTATTTCCCGCCGCAGAATTTCGACCAGCAGAACCGGCTGGCGCACGATCCGCGCGAGCCCGAGCGCGAGCCGCTGGAATCCCCGGAGCTGCGCCACTGCTATGTGTGCAAGCAGAAGTACACGCGGCTGCACCACTTCTACGACCAGATGTGCACACGCTGCGCGGACTTCAATTTCGCCAAGCGCACCGAGCTGGCCGATCTGGGCGGGCGCGTGGCGCTGCTCACCGGTGGCCGGGTCAAGATCGGCTTCCAGGCGGGTCTGAAGCTGCTGCGTGCCGGCGCGCACCTGATCGTCACCACCCGGTTCCCGCGCGATTCGGCCGCCCGCTATGCGCAGGAACCGGATTTCGCGGTGTGGGGCCATCGCCTGGAGGTGTTCGGGCTGGATCTGCGCCATACCCCCAGCGTGGAAGCGTTCTGCAGTGAAGTGGCCGGCAAGTATTCGCGGCTGGATTTCATCATCAACAACGCCTGCCAGACCGTGCGCCGCCCGCCGGAGTTCTACGCGCACATGATGGAGGCCGAAACCGCCAGCATGGCGCAGACGCCCGAACACGTGCGCAAGCTGCTGGGCAATTTCGAAGGGCTGCGCAGCCACGACCTGCTGCCCGAAGCCACCGCCCTGAGCTCGGCCGCGCTGCACGGCCTGTCCGACGCCCCGGGGCTGACCCACGCACCGGCGCTGTCGCAGGTGCCCTTGCTGGCCGAGGAACTGCTGGGCCAGAAGCACCTGTTCCCGGAAGGCCGGCTGGACAAGGACCTGCAGCAGGTCGATCTGCGCGGACGCAACTCCTGGCGCCTGCAGATGCACGAGGTCCCGGCGGTGGAACTGCTGGAAACCCAGCTGGTCAACGCAGTGGCGCCGTTCATCCTCAATGCGCGGCTGAAGCCGCTGATGCTGCGCACGCCCAATCGCGACAAGCACATCGTCAACGTCTCGGCGATGGAAGGCCAGTTCTACCGCAACTTCAAGACCACCAAGCATCCGCATACCAACATGGCCAAGGCCGCGTTGAACATGATGACGCGCACCGCGGCGGCCGATTACCACGGCGACGGCATCCATATGAACAGCGTGGATACCGGCTGGGTGACCGACGAGGATCCGATCGAGCTGGCCACCCGCAAGACCGCCGAGGAGCGCTTCCATCCGCCGCTGGATATCGTCGATGGCGCCGCGCGCATCGTCGACCCGATCATCCACGGCTTCAACACCGGCGAGCACGTGTGGGGCCAGTTCCTGAAGGACTACCAGCCCACGCACTGGTAAGCGGCCGCCGGCGCCACCGGCAATGGCCGTCGGGCACGCGGTCGCTGCGGATCGTGCAGCGCGGCGTCCCTGGCGGGTCGGCGCTCAAGCGCAGCCTCGACGCCAGGCACCGGAGACAGAGGATCGAAGGCCCGGGCGGCATGCTGGACCGGCGGGACCCGCTGCGGTTCGCCACGCCGGGGGCTTCCACGGGGTGCGCCGCCACTTCCAGTGACGGTGGCCGCTGCGTCGGGACAGGGGCAGTGACACCGCCCTCTTTCCGCGCCGGATTACCCGTCCCGCGCCCGGGTGGAGTAGCCTGCGGGCCCTGTCGTCGCGGTGCCCACCATGTCCGAACCCACCTCCCACCAGTTGTCGATGACCGTGCTGATGACCCCGGAGATGGCCAACTTCTCCGGCAAGGTGCACGGCGGCGCGGTATTGCGCCTGCTCGACCAGGTCGCCTATGCCTGCGCCAGCCGCTATGCCGGCAACTACGTGGTCACCCTGTCGGTGGACCAGGTGACGTTCCGCCAGCCCATTGCCGTCGGCGAACTGGTGACCTTCCTGGCCTCGGTGAACTACACCGGCACCTCGTCGATGGAGGTGGGCATCAAGGTGGTGGCCGAGGACATCCGCAAGGCCAGCGTGCGCCATGCCAACAGCTGCTTCTTCACGATGGTGGCGGTCGATGACCAGGGCCGGCCGACGCCGGTACCGCCGCTGCAGGTGCAAACCAGTGACGAGAAGCGTCGCTTCGCCGCCGCACAGCTCCGCCGCCAGCTGCGCCAGGAGATGGAACAGCGCCACCTGGAGCTGCTCAAACACAATCCGTCCGGCGCCGCCGATCTGGCGGTGGACGCGTAAAACCGGAACGCCGGCCGGAACTGCCGCCCGGCCGGCGCCTTCCGGCGATCGATCAGCCGGTGTTCTGCACGCCCTGCGAAACGCCGTTGACGCAGGCCACCAGCGCGCGCAACAGCGCCTCGTCCTCGCGCCCGCTCTCGCGCCAGCGCCTGAGCAGATCCACCTGCAAGGCGCTGATCGGGTCGATGTAGGGATTGCGCAGGCGGATCGACAGGGCCAGCCGCGGATCGTGCTCGAGCAGTTCCTGCTGTCCGCTCAGGCGCTTGACCCAGTGCGCGGTCAACGCCAGCTCCTCGCGGATCAGCGGGAAGAAGTGCCCGTGCAGCGGCCCGGCCAGCTGCGAGAACTGCTCGGCGATATGGATATCACCCTTGCTCAGCACCATCGCCATGTCATCGAGGAAGGTCTCGAAGAACGGCCAGTCGTGCGCCATCTCGCGCAGCCGCTCCTCATGGCCGGCATCAGCGGCGGCCTGCAGCCCGCTGCCCACGCCGAACCAGCCGGGAATCACCGCGCGCGCCTGGCTCCAGGCGAACACCCACGGAATCGCGCGCAGGTTGGACAGCGCCGCGTCCTGGCCCAGCCGCCGCGACGGCCGCGAGCCCAGCGTCATCCGCTCGATCACATCGATCGGCGTCGCATTGCGGAAGTAGTCCATGAAGCGCGCATCGCCAACGAAGGCGCGGTAGGCGCGCGAACTTTCAGCCGCGACGGTCTCCATCACCGGGATCCACTGCGCCTCGCGCGGTTCGGCCGCACGCGGGCGCAGGCTGGCGCGCAGCACCGCGCCGGCCGACTGCTCCAGCGAACGCAGCGCCAGCGCGCGGATGCCGTACTTGCGATGGATCACCTCGCCCTGCTCGGTCACCCGCAGGCGGCCATCGATGCTGCCGCGGGGCGAGGCGTTGACCGCATGCGTGGTCCTGGTGCCGCCGCGGCTGATCGAACCCCCACGGCCGTGGAAGAAAGTCAGCTTCACGCCGTAGGCGGCGGCCGCTTCGAGCAGGTCCACCTGTGCCTGTTGCAGGCCCCAGCGCGAGGCGGCGATGCCGCCGTCCTTGCCGCTGTCCGAATAGCCCAGCATCACCATCTGCACGTCATCACGTGCGGCCAGATGGGCGCGATAGACCGGATCGGCCAGCAGGTCGCGCAGTGTCGCGGTCCCGCGCTGCAGATCGTCCACGGTCTCGAACAGCGGCGCGATATCCAGCGGCACCGCATCTTCCGCATCGACCAGACCGCCGCGCCGGGCCAGTGCCAGCACCGCCAGCACGTCGCCGCGGTCGTGCGCCATGGAGATGATGTAGCTGCCCAGCGCATCGGCGCCATGGCGACGGCGCGCATCGGCCAGCGCGGCGAACACCTTGTCCAGACGCTGCCCGGCCTCATCACCGCCGCGCTCCAGTGAGGCACTGCCAGCCGCATACGGCGAGAGCAGCGCCGCGCGCGCGGCATCGTCCAGCGCATCGAAACGGTCTTGACCACCGAGCACGTCGGCCAGCGCGCGCGCATGCACGCTCGATTCCTGGCGCACATCCAGCCGAGCCAGATGGAAGCCGAAGGTGCGCACCCGCCACAGCAGCCGGCGCACCGAGAACCAGCCGGCGTGCTTGCCCTTGTTGGCCTCCAGACTATCCAGGATCAGCTGCAGGTCGGCGGCAAATTCCGCCGGCGACGCATAGGCGCCGGGTGCATCTTCCAGCGTGGCCTGCAGCCGCGCCCGCATGCGGTCGTTGAGCAGCCGGTACGGCATGTCGGCATGGCGCGGGCGCGACTGCACCTGCGGCAGCAGCTGGCGGTACTGCTCGACACGGGCCAGCACGTCGGCGCTGACGCCGACCAAGTCGGTGGACTGGCTGAGCAGGCTGGCCAGCGCCAGCATGTCCTTCAGATACAGGCCGAGCACGGCGCTGCGCTGCGCGTTCAAGGTGGCGGTGATGGTGGTCGCATCCACATTGGGATTGCCGTCCATATCGCCGCCGACCCAGGTGCCGAAGCGCACCAGCCGCGGCAGCGGCACCGTGCGGCCCCAGGTGTCCAGCAGCGCCTGTTCCAGGGATTCGTAGAACACCGGCATCACCCGGTACAACACCCGGGTGAGATAGAAGCCGACATGCTCGCGCTCGTCATCCACGCTCGGCCGCACCGGCGAGGAATCGGCGGTCTGCCACGAGGCGGTCAGCGCCATGCGGAAGCGCGCGGCATCGGCGGCCTGCTCGCCGGGCGTGCGCTGGCCATCGAGGTTGTCCACCAGCGCGGCCACCATCAGCTGTTCTTTTTCCAGCAGCGCGCGGCGCACCGCCTCGGTCGGATGCGCGGTGAACACCGGCTCGATATCGATCCGCGGCAACCACTGCGCCAGCTCCTCCAGCGACACGCCCTGCGCCTTGAGCTGCAGCAGCGCATCGTGCAGGCCATCGGGCTGCGGACGCTTGGTGCCGGCACGCTGGTAGTCGCGGCGGCGGCGGATGCGGTGTACGCGCTCGGCGATGTTCACCACCTGGAAGTAGGTACTGAACGCACGTACCAGCGCCTCGGCCTCGCGCGGTGCGCGGCCCTCCAGCTGCGTGCTCAGTGTTGCCAGCGGGCCCTGGCTTTCACGACGCGCGATCGCCGCCGTGCGCACCGCTTCCACTTCATCAAGAAAGTCCGGCGATACCTGCTCGGACAGAAGGTCGCCGACCAGGGCACCGAGGCGGCGCACATCGTCGCGCAACGGCAGATCGGGGGTGGCGAAGACAACGCTGCTGCGGTACTCGTTCATCCTGGGACGTGGAGCCTTGAGAGCGGAAACGCCCCAAGCCTACCCCAAAAAATCACCGGTTTTTGCAGTGCATCATGGCTGAAACAGTTGCATCTGCACCTTGTCCAGCCACTGTCCCGGCAGACAGCACAACGGGGCGCAAGCGCCCCGTTGTGGACATACCCTGTCGCTGGAACGTCAGCGTTTCTTGCCACCGGTACTGGCCGGCGCGGCCAGCCACTTGTCCAGCAACTCCTCGCTTTCCGCCAGCATGGTCATGATCGATTCGCGCGCGCGGTAGGCGTGCGATTCGTTGGGCAGCATCACCAGCCGCGAGGTGCCACCCAGCCCCTTCACCGCGGCGAACATGCGCTCGCTCTGCAGCGGGAAGGTGCCGGAGTTGTTGTCCTCGGCCCCATGGATGAACAGGATCGGGTCCTTGATCTGTTGCGCGTAGTTGAACGGCGACATCTTCAGATACACCTCCTGCGCCTGCCAGTAGTTGCGCTCTTCGGCTTGGAAACCGAACGGGGTCAGCGTACGGTTGTAGGCGCCCGAGCGAGCGATACCGGCCTTGAACAGGCGCGTGTGCGCGAGCAGATTGGCGGTCATGAACGCGCCATAGGAATGCCCACCGACAGCGATGCGTTCGCGATCGGCGACACCGCGTTTGACCACCTCGTCCACCGCCGCCTGCGCGCTGGCGACCAGCTGCTCGATATAGGTGTCGTTGGGTTCGGCATCGCCCTCGCCGATGATCGGCATGGTCGGTGCGCTGAGCACCACGTAGCCCTTGGCCAGGAACGCCTGCGGCCCCCAGTAGCTGACCGCGTTGAAGCGGTGCGGCGAGCCGGTGACCTGGCTGGCGTCCTCAGCCGATTTGAACTCGGCCGGGTAGGCCCACATCAGCAGCGGCCGCGGGCCATCCTTCTTCGGGTCGTAGCCCGGCGGCAGCAGCAGGTCGCCGGTCAGTGCCACCCCGTCGTTGCGCTGGTAGCGGATCTGCTCCTTCTTCACCCCCCGCAGGGCCGGCAGCGGGTGCGCGAAGCGGGTCAGCTGCCGCGGCGTGGCATCGGCGTCCAGGCCACGGGCGAACAGGTTGGCCGGCACGTCGTTGGATTCGCGGTAGCTCAGCACACGCGGGCTTTCACCGTCGATCAGCGCCAGCGGCATCTCGTAGTACGGCGCCTGCGAGTGGAACAGACGCTCGGCCTTGCCGCTATGCAGGTCCACCTTGTCCAGGAACGGGCGATCGCCCTCGGCCGAGGCGCCGGCACCGATGCGGTAGAAACTGTTGCCATCGGCGCTGAGCTGCAGCCGCGAGCGGCCGGCCGCATCGGCCTGCAGCACCGGCTCGCCCGGATCGCCATAGCGGTCATCGTCCGAACGCGCCGACAGCAGCACCGGGGCCTGTTCGGGATGGTCCGGGGCGATCTTCCACTGCTTGACCTGGCGGGTCTTCCACCACGATTCGTCCAGCAATGCCAGGTCGCCACGGCCCCAGGTGATACCGGCATAGCGCGAGCCCAGCTGCGCCAGCGTCACCGGCGGCTTGTCGAACGGCGCGGCCTGCATCAGCACCGCATCGCGGATCGCCGTGTCACGCGACGGATCACCGCCGTCCTGCGCCTCGGCCCACACCAGCGTGGCCGCCGCATCGGCGCGCCAGCTGATCGAGCGCACGCCGGTGGGCACCGCGTCATTGCCGGTGGGCAGGCCATCGACCAGTGGCAGCCGCGCCACGGTATGCACCAGCTTGCCCTGCGCATCGAGCACTTCGATGTTGCGCGGGAACCGGCTCACCGGCACCGCATAGGAGAACGGCCGCTGCACCCGCTGGCTGAGCAGGTAGTTGCCGTCCGGCGAGGCCGCCAGGCCCAGATAGATGCCCACCGCGCCGACCGGGGTGGCCTGGCCGTTGATCGCCACCCGCGTCGGCTGCGCCTGCAGGTAATACTCGAACAGGCGCGCGTCGTCCTCGTTCTTGAGCAGGTCCTGGTAGGTGCGCACCGAGCGCACGCCCTGCCCGGCCTCGGTCTGCTGCACCGCCGGGCCGGTCGGAACGCCATCACTGGCCGGCGGCGCGCCGCGCCCGGCCGGACGCTGCATCACCAGCAGTTCCGTGCCACCCGGCAACCACGCATAGCCGTTGCCGACGATGCTGTTCAGATCCTGCGCCACCCGGCGCGCGCTGGCCGTGCCGACATCCACCAGCCACAGCTCGTTGGCACCGCTGGCCGGATCGACCTGGTTGAACGCCAGATACTTCTGGTCCGGCGACCACGCCAGCGAGGCCACCGACAGCGGCTGCGGCAGACCACTGATCTGGCGCTCGGCGCCGTCCACGGTGGAGATCAGCCACAGCTTGCTGCCGAACGAGAAGCGGCTGTCAGACACCGTCTTCGGATTGATCCGCAGCCCGGCCAGCTTCAGCTCCGGGGCCGCCACCTGGGCGATGGACGGCAACGGCGGGGTCTGCAGCATCGCCGCCAGATCGCGCCTGGGCGACAGGCTCAGGGTCGGCGCACGCGGGGCATCCACCACCGCCTGCAAGGCGGCCGACGGGAGCCGGTAGCCCTCGCCCTGGGTGGCCTTCTGCGCCGGCGGAGGGGCCAACGCCATTACCGGCGGTACCGAGAGCAGCAGGCCGGCGCACAGCACCAGCACAGCCGAAGCGCGCTTGGCGCGGCGGGCGGGGGATTTGGTCATGACAATCCTTAACAACAGAGGCGATCAGACAACTTAACAATCTCTGTCGCCGTTCTCCCCTGCCTTTGGTTGGGCTGCCGGCGCGACGACCGCGCCGCGATATAATCGCCACCCCCGCTCCGAGGGGCGCTGCGACCGTACCGACCCCACCGGGGCTCGCGTCACGGCCAGGCTCGGGCGGCTTCCATGCAACAACGGCGCCCGGCGAACGCGAGCCTGCTCGCACCACACCGGAGCTCTAAATGAACGCTGTTGCCAAGACCTTCTCACAGGAAGGCGATTACAAGATTGCCGATATCGCGCTGGCCGACTGGGGCCGCAAGGAGCTGGATATCGCCGAGCACGAGATGCCGGGCCTGATGTCCATCCGCCGCAAGCACGCCACTACCAAGCCGCTGGCCGGCGTGCGCGTGACCGGCTCGCTGCACATGACCATCCAGACCGCGGTGCTGATCGAGACCCTGAAGGACATCGGCGCCGACGTGCGCTGGGCCTCGTGCAACATCTTCTCCACCCAGGACCAGGCCGCCGCGGCGATTGCCGCCACCGGCACCCCGGTGTTCGCGTGGAAGGGCGAAACCCTGGAAGAGTACTGGGACTGCACCCTGGACGCGCTGACCTTCACCCTGCCCGACGGCACCCTGACCGGCCCGCAGCTGGTGGTGGACGACGGTGGCGACGTCACCCTGCTCATCCACAAGGGCTATGAGCTGGAACAGGGCGATGACAGCTGGGTCAACTCGGCCTCGGGCAGCCACGAGGAACAGGTGATCAAGAACCTGCTCAAGCGCGTGGCCGTCGAGCGCCCGGGCTACTGGACCCGCGTGGTCGCCGACTGGAAGGGCGTCTCCGAAGAGACCACCACCGGTGTGCACCGCCTGTACCAGCTGGCCGAACAGGGCAAGCTGCTGATCCCGGCGATCAACGTCAACGACTCGGTCACCAAGAGCAAGTTCGACAACCTGTACGGCTGCCGCGAGTCGCTGGCCGATGGCCTGAAGCGTGCGATGGACGTGATGCTGGCCGGCAAGGTGGCCGTGGTGTGCGGCTACGGTGATGTCGGCAAGGGCTCGGCCGCCTCGCTGCGCAACTACGGCGCGCGCGTCATCGTCACCGAGATCGATCCGATCTGCGCACTGCAGGCGGCGATGGAAGGCTACGAAGTCAATACGGTCGAATCCACCCTGGGCCGTGCCGACATCTACGTCACCACCACCGGCAACAAGGACATCATCACCGCCGCGCACATGCAGGCGATGAAGGACCAGGCCATCGTCTGCAACATCGGCCACTTCGACAACGAGATCCAGGTCGATGCGCTCAAGGCCCTGCCGGGGCTGGTGCACACCAACATCAAGCCGCAGGTGGACAAGTACACCTTCGCCAATGGCAACAGCATCTTCCTGCTGGCCGAAGGCCGTCTGGTGAACCTGGGCTGCGCCACCGGCCACCCGAGCTTCGTGATGTCCAACAGCTTCGCCAACCAGACCCTGGCGCAGATCGACCTGTGGGCCAACAAGGACAGCTACGAAAACAAGGTCTACATCCTGCCCAAGCACCTGGACGAGGAAGTGGCGCGCCTGCACCTGGAAAAGATCGGCGTGAAGCTGACCACCCTGACCAGGGACCAGGCCGACTACCTGGGCGTGCCGGTCGAAGGCCCGTACAAGCCGGACCACTACCGCTACTGATCGGCCTGCCGGTCACTGCGTGAAACACGAAACGGGCGCCGTCAGGCGCCCGTTTTTTGTGCCTGTTTACCCGAACCGCGTCCCTGCCGGCGCCAGCTCAGGCGCCCCCGCAACGGACCGGTCAACCGCCGGACGCCGGACGCCGGACGCCGGACGCCGTTTCACTCTGCGCCCGTGCGTTGCCCCCAGACGCCGGGTCACCCGGGATGGCGCAGAAGTTCGAGCCGCTCCGCATCAAACGAACCGCGCTGCGCACAGCAGCACCCGCCACTTCCCAACCCGCCACGGCGTGGGGATACTCGAAGCCAGACCGTTCCGTCACCGACTGGGGAGTTTTGATGGCAAGGCGTGCTCGATATCTGCTGGCGGCGGCCTTGGTCGCTTTTTCATCCACGGCGTTCGCACAGAGTGACGCGTACAAAGCCGGTTACAGCGTTGGCCGGCAACTGGGGCGTTTCATGGGACTGGCCTTGCCCGGGGCGGCAGGCGCTGTCGGCGTCGTTGTCGCGCTGCTGGTCTTGCGCGCATGGCGCAAACGCCGCACTGCCGGTGACAGGCGGGCCTGACATCCCCCCGCCTGGATGGCGCATCCGCCACGGCAGCTATCGGCATGAGTACCGACCGCGACTTCATCGACTATGTCGCCGAGCAGATCGGCCTGGGCAGCCGCCTGAGCCACAGGAAGATGTTTGGCGAGTACGCGCTGTATGTCGATGGCAAGGTGGTGGCCTTCGCCTGCGACAACAGCCTGTTCGTCAAACCCTCCGCTGCCGCCACCGGACTGGCACCGCCGCTGCCGCAACGCCCACCGTATCCCGGCGCCAAGGACTATCCGGTGGCCGATGAGCTGCTTGATGACAG
This sequence comes from Stenotrophomonas pictorum JCM 9942, assembly GCF_001431585.1. Classification (NCBI taxonomy): domain Bacteria; kingdom Pseudomonadati; phylum Pseudomonadota; class Gammaproteobacteria; order Lysobacterales; family Lysobacteraceae; genus Stenotrophomonas; species Stenotrophomonas pictorum. The sequence continues at coordinate 14,876 of NZ_LLXS01000021.1, forward strand.
CGAGGCGCTGCGCCGGCTGATCCTGCAGACCGCCGAGCTGATGCCGCTGCCGAAGCCCAGGAAAGTCGCCGCCAGGCGTACGCCCCGCTCCGCAAAGCCCTGACGGCTCCCATCAGCGCACGGTGGATGGCCGCCACCACCAGCCGTCACACCGCCGCGTGGCTACCGTTTGAACAACGCCAGCCCTCCGGCCACCACCGCGCAGCCGATGGCGTAGCAGGCGATATCGGCCCACGAGAACGTGTTGCCGATCAGCGTGTGCATCACATCGCCGCGCACATAGCCCAGCCGTTCGGCCAGCGCGAAGTACTGGGCCACTTCCATCGCGCAGGCCAACCCGAACACGCCCAGCAGCAGCGCATGGTCATCGACCCGCACCACGCTGCGGATCGCCGCGTACAACAGCACCACCACCAGCACATCGCCCAGATAGGCGCGTATCCACGTCACCTGCGACAGCTGCGTGGCGATCACCACTTCCAGCAGGAACAGGGCGATGGCCAGCAGCATGTGCCACGGGCTGAACGCGAACACGCCCCACCCGGCACGCGCCTTCAGATAAAGGCTCATCGCCAGTTGGCGTTGTTGTCCCAGAACGCCACCGCGCGCGCATAGGCGGCACGGTCGATGGCCACGCCCGAGCCGCCCTCCTCCACGCCGAGTGCGTTGCGCATCATCGTGATCGGCGCCATCGGCACTTCCTCGGGCTCGGCGGTGTAGAGACAGCCGACCACGCCCCAGTCGGCCTCGATCGGCGCGCCCTCCCTGGCCAGCTGCTCGGCGCTGTACAGGATCACCACCAGGTACTCGGCCACCGGCGGCTCCACGCCCTCGAACCAGCGCACCAGCACCGGCAGCTCCTCGCGGGTGCGCGCCTCGTAGCCCGAGCGCAGCAGATGGCGGTTGTCCTCGGTTATCGGCACGGTCAGGCAGCGGGTGGAGGTCCAGTTGCGGTGCACATGCAGCTTGCAGAACGGCGCGTAGCCGTCGAGCACCTTGTACGGCGCATGGGCGTTGAGGTGCTGCTCGAACTGCTCCGGCGTGCAGTCCTGGATGGTGTTGGCGCGCGGCGTGCGCGGGAACAGCCGGGTGCGGGCGAAGGGGGTGAGATAGATCGACATCAGACCGCTCTTAACAAAGTTGAGCGCGCATTCTCCGCTATCGGCGCCACGCCGCGCCCGGCTTCCACGGCAGCGCGGGTCCTCGGCGGCGTGGGTGGCGCCGGACGGGCGGCCACCGGCCGGCACCGCGACGGGCACGGCGTTGGCCGGTATTCCCTGTCGGGGCGGGCAACTGCGACGGACATATCGCAGCGTTACCCCACGATTGAATACGTTTTCAGGACAATCGAGCAAAAAACGGTCGACGTCGAACATAAATCGCTCGTGCGTGACCAAAAATCGCTCGATGACGACCGGAAACTGGTCGGCACCGGCCGGAAACAGATCGTTGCGGGACAACTTGTGGCATCGGCCAGCGCAAAACGCTCGCCATCGACCGGGAAACGCTGATCGGCGCTCGTGCCCCGCGCCTGGCGATCAGCGGCAGCCGCTGCTCATCCACCGCCGCGCGCCTGCCGCCCGCGCTGTCGAACTCCCGCCCGCCGCGCGCCCGATCACGGCCCAGCGTCGGCCACCGACAATCTTCAGACCCGGACCGGCACAGCATTCCCCTCGATTCCACGTCAGGGCCACGCCCTGCCCGGTCCGACACGGAGAAGGCCATGCACCTGCGCGATAACACCCCCCGGGCACTGGCCAAGGTGCCGGCGCTCACCTTCGGCTTCTGGGTGATCAAGGTGCTGGCCACCACGCTGGGCGAAACCGGCGGCGATACGGTATCGATGTCGCTGGGGCTGGGCTATGCGGTCGGCACCGTGATCTTCATGGCGGTATTCCTGCTCGCGGTCGCCGCGCAGATCCGCACCAGCCGCTTCCGGCCGGCGCTGTACTGGCTGACCGTCATCGCCTCCACCACCGTGGGCACCACCCTGGCCGACTTCGCCGACCGCTCGCTGGGCATCGGCTATACCGGCGGCAGCACGCTGCTGCTGGGTTTGCTGCTGGCCACGCTGTTTACCTGGCACCGCACGCTGGGCTCGATCGATATCGGCACCGTGGCCAGCCCACGTGCGGAGGGGTTCTATTGGCTGACCATCATGTGCTCGCAGACGCTGGGCACGGCGCTGGGCGACTGGACGGCCGACAGCGCCGGAATGGGCTACCTCGGCGCGGCGGCGGTCTTCGGCGGTGTGTTGCTGCTGGTGGCCGCCGCCTGGCACTGGAGCCCGATCTCACGCGGAACGCTGTTCTGGACGGCCTTCGTGCTGACCCGGCCGCTGGGCGCGGTGGTCGGCGACTTCCTGGACAAACCGCTGGATCACGGCGGACTGGCCGTGAGCCGCTACGGCGCCAGCGTGGTGCTGCTGGTGGCCATCGGCGTATGCGTGGCGGTATTCCCACAGCGCGCGGCCGCGCGGCCGCACTGAACCCGGGGCGGCAGCGCGAGGGCGGGCTGTTGGTGGCCGGCCCGCCTCAAGGCCGGGCCACGGCATGGTCACAGGCGAAACTCTTGAACATCCATCTTGATGAAGAGATATAATGGCCCGTATTCCAGCATGCCCGGCGCCCCATGACCGCGATCAGCTTCGAGTTCTATCCCCCCAAGACCGATGACCAGCGTGCCCAGCTGGACCGCACCGCGGCCAGGCTCAAGACCTACGCGCCGGAGTACGTGTCGTGCACCTTCGGCGCGGGCGGTTCGACCCTGAGCTACACCTCCGAGACGGTGCGCCATCTGAACCAGCACCACGGCCTGCAGGCTGCGCCGCACCTGTCGTGCGTCGGCGGCACCCGCGAGGAGATCCGCGAGCTGCTCAAGCTGTACCGGGCCATCGGGGTCAAGCGCATCGTAGCCCTGCGCGGCGACCTGCCCTCGGGCATGGGCTTTCCCGGCGATATGCGCTATGCCTCGGAGCTGATCGCCTTCATCCGCGCCGAACATGGCGACGCCTTCCGCATCGAGGTCGGCGCGTATCCGGAAACCCACCCGCAGGCGTCCTGCGCGCTGGCCGACCTGCGCCACTTCAAGACCAAGATCGATGCCGGCGCCGATGCGGCGATCACCCAGTACTTCTACAACGCCGACGCCTATTTCCACTTCGTCGAGGCGGTGCGCAAGCTGGGCGTGGAGGTGCCGATCATTCCCGGGATCATGCCGATCTCCAACTTCAGCCAGCTGCGCCGGTTCTCCGAGCAGTGCGGCGCGGAGATCCCGCGCTGGATCAGCAAGCGCATGCAGGCCTTTGGCGATGATGCCGAGTCGGTGCGCACGTTCGGCGCCGATGTGGTGGCCGCGCTGTGCGAGCGCCTGATCGCCGCCGGGGTGCCGTCGCTGCACTTCTACACACTCAACCTGGCCCGGCCGACGCAGGCGGTGCTCAGGCGCCTCGGACACGCCTGAACCGGGCGGAAGCACCTCACTTCCGTCACTTCCTGCCCGCTGATCCAGCCACTACCCTTGGACGATGCGAATCGCCCTGCTGCTGTTGTTGTCCGCCATTGCCCTGGGGGCGCTCGATCTTCACGCGCAGCAGATCAACCGTTGCACCAATGCGCAGGGCCAGACGGTGTACGGCGACAAACCATGCGAGGCGATGGGCGCGCGCGCGCGGCTGCTGCCCGGCGGCCGGGCCACCGGTGGCAGCGGCCTGTACCACGACAGCTGCGCGCGCCGGCTCAGCGAGGTAGTCGCACAGATCCAACGTGCAGTGGACGCCCGCGATGCGAACCGGCTGTCGGGCATCTATCTGTGGAACGGGCTTTCTTCGGCGGCGGCTACCCATGTGATGGACCGCCTGGACGCCATCGTGCAGCGGCCACTGGTGGATATCGCGCCGGTGTTCCCCCCCGAACCCGCGTACGAGCCGGCACCGCCGCAACCGTTCACCTATACCGATGGCAGCCCGGTGGATCCGCAACAGGCCCCTGTCCCGGAAGTGGGGGTCAGTCCCCCGCCCGCGCCGCCGCGTCGCCCGATCGGACTGCGGCTGGAGCAGACCCTGGCCAACAGCGCCACGCCTTCGCGCACCGTGTTCAACCTGCGCCGCCAGTACAACTGTTTCTGGATCACCCTGTAACCGGACGCGGCCACAGCCCGCGGATCGCAGCGATGCCCTGCGCGCCGGCGCGCCGGGCGCGACCGATATCCTCCGCGGTCAGCCCACCAATGGCGTAGATCGGCAGCGACACCTGCTCACGCAGGTATTCGAACTGCTCCCAGCCGATACCGGCCGCCTGCGGATGGCTGGCGGTGACCTGCACCGGACCGAGCACGGCAAAATCGCAGCCCAGCGCCTGGGCGGCGCGCAGCTGCGGCAGGTCGTGGCAGGAGGCACCGACCAGCAGATGCGGCGGCAGCGGCCGGGTATCCAGCTGCAGCAATTGCTCGGCGCCCAGATGCACGCCGATCTCCAGCGCACGCGCCAGTTCGATATCGCGGTTGAGCAGGAAATCGGCATCACGGCCGAAACGCGCCACCGCCTGCCGGGCTAGCGCGGTGCGCTGCGCGCAGGCCGGGGTGCGCAGCTGCACGCGGCGGATGCCGCTGTCCAGTGCGTCTTCCAGCCCGCCGAGCCAGGCCTCGGCATCGTCCGCGGGCTCGGGCGTGACCAGGTAGCAGTCGGGCTGGCGCAGCGCCGCCACCACCGGCAGATCGGCCGGCGGCATCGAATACCGGGAGAGTTTGTCCGGGGTCACCCAGGTGATGGCCTGGCCTTCGCGGCCACGCGCCACACCTTTCCAGTGCCGCACCCTGCGCACCTCCAGACGCAGGCGCTTGTCCGGATACAGCTGCGGCACGTCCATCACCCACTCGCCGATCTCGGCCTCGATGCCGAGCTCCTCGTGCAGCTCGCGCGCCAGCGCCTGTTCGGAGGTCTCGCCGGGCTCGCGCTTGCCACCGGGGAACTCCCACAACCCGGCCATGTCACTGTCGCCGCTGCGGCGATTGAGCAGGATACGGCCGCGCGCGTCGGTGATGACGGCGGCCACGACGTGGATCGAGCGCAAGGGGGAAGTCATGGGCTGAGAATGCCGAAAACCCGCCCTTCGGCGCAACATTCCGGTGCCGGCCGCACCCGCGTGCCGGGGCGGAGACCGGGCCAGAAAAAAGCCCCGCACGGGGCGGGGCTTTGATCGATCAGCTCAGCTGGCCGTGGCAGTGTTTGAACTTCTTGCCACTGCCGCACGGGCACGGATCATTGCGGCCAACCTTGGGCTCCTCGCGGGTGATCTGGGCCACGCCCTGCGGGCCGGCCTCCACCTGCGCGGCTTCCTCATCGGCGCTGTAGCCACCGCTGTCCTGGTGCTGGAACTGCGACATCTGCAGACGCGCTTCGGCCTGCTGGCGTTCCAGCGCCTCCATCGCGGCCACTTCCTCCTCGCTGCGCACGCGCACGCGCGAGAGCATGGTGATCACTTCGCGCTTGACGTCTTCGAGCATCTGCGAGAACAGCTCGAAGGCTTCCTTCTTGTACTCCTGCTTGGGCTGCTTCTGCGCGTAACCACGCAGGTAGATGCCCTGGCGCAGGTAATCCATACGCGCCAGATGCTCCTTCCAGCTCTGGTCGAGCACGGTCAGCATCACGTGCTTTTCCAGCGCGCGCATGGTTTCGCTGCCCACGGCCGCTTCCTTCTGCGCGAAGTGCTCGTCCATGAAGTCGATCACCTTCTGCGCGATCGCCTCGGCATCGAGTTCCTCGTGCGCCTTGACCAGGCCGACCACGTCCATCTGCACGCCCAGCTCCGATTCCATCGTCGCCTGCAGACCGGCCAGATCCCATTGCTCGTCCACCGAGTTCGGCGGCACGAAGCGGGTCACCAGGTCATAGATCACATCGCCACGGATGCCGTCGATGTTGTCCTTGACCGACTCGGCGTCCAGCAGCTCGTCGCGCTGGGCGTAGATCACCTTGCGCTGGTCGTTGTTGACGTCGTCGAAGTCCAGCAGGTTCTTGCGGATGTCGAAGTTGTGCGCCTCGACCTTGCGCTGCGCCTTCTCGATCTGACGGCTGACCATGCGGTCTTCGATGACGTCGTCTTCCTTCATACCCATCATGCGCATCGCCTTCTGCACCCAGTCCGAGGCGAAGATGCGCATCAGGTTGTCTTCCAGCGACAGGTAGAAGCGGGACGAACCCGGATCACCCTGACGGCCGGAACGGCCACGCAGCTGGTTGTCGATACGACGCGATTCGTGGCGTTCGGTGCCGACAATGTGCAGGCCGCCGGCCGCCTTGACCGCTTCGTGACGCGCCTGCCAGGCGGCTTTCACGGCGGCCTTCTGCTCGTCGCTGATCTCGTCGCCCAGCTCGTGCAGCTCGGTTTCCAGCGAACCGCCGAGCACGATGTCGGTACCGCGACCGGCCATGTTGGTGGCGATGGTCACCGAGCCCGGACGGCCGGCGTTGGCGACGATGGTCGCTTCGCGGTCATGCTGCTTGGCATTGAGCACCTCGTGCTGCACACCGGCCTTGCGCAGGTGCTCGGACAGCATCTCCGAGGTTTCGATCGAGGTGGTACCCACCAGCACCGGCTGGCCGCGCTTGGCGCATTCCTCGATGTCGGCCAGCACCGCGTTGAACTTGCCGGTGCGGTTGAGGAACACCTGGTCGGGGTGGTCCTTGCGCACGGTCGGCTTGTTGGTCGGGATCACCACCACTTCCAGGCCGTAGATGCTCTGGAATTCGAAGGCTTCCGTATCGGCCGTACCGGTCATGCCGGACAGCTTCTTGTACATGCGGAACAGGTTCTGGAAGGTGATGCTGGCCAGCGTCTGGTTTTCCCGCTGGACCGGCACGCCTTCCTTCGCTTCCACCGCCTGGTGCAGGCCGTCGGACCAGCGGCGGCCGGCCAGGGTACGGCCGGTGAATTCGTCGACGATCACCACTTCGCCATCGCGCACGATGTAGTCCACATCGCGCTGGTAGATGGCGTGGGCGCGCAGCGCGGCGTTGAGGTGGTGGACGACGGTCAGGTTCTGCGCGGCATACAGGCCGCCTTCGTTGTCGGCACCGATGATGCCGGCTTCGCGCAGCAGTTCCTCGGCGTGCTCCATGCCCGCTTCGGACAGGTGCACCTGCTTGCCCTTCTCATCGACCCAGTAGTCGCCCTCGCCGTCCTCGGCTTCCTGCTTGATCAGGCCCGGCACCACGCGGTTGACGCGGATGTACAGCTCCGGGGAATCGTCGGCCGGGCCGGAGATGATCAGCGGGGTACGCGCCTCGTCGATCAGGATCGAGTCGACCTCGTCGACGATGGCGTAATGCAGGCCACGCTGGTAGCGATCCCCCCTGGTCAGCGCCATGTTGTCGCGCAGGTAATCGAAACCGAACTCGTTGTTGGTGCCGTAGGTGATGTCGGCGGCATAAGCCTCGCGCTTGTCGCTGTGCGGCATGCCCGGATAGACCACGCCCACACTCAGGCCCAGCCAGTTGTACAGCTTGCCCATCTGCGCGGCGTCGCGGCGGGCCAGGTAGTCGTTCACCGTGACCACGTGGACGCCCTTGCCTTCCAGCGCGTTGAGGTAGACCGGCAGCGTAGCCACCAGGGTCTTGCCCTCACCGGTGCGCATTTCGGCGATCTTGCCCAGGTGCAGGACCATGCCGCCAATCAGCTGCACGTCGTAATGGCGCATGCCCAGCACGCGGGTGGAGGCTTCACGGCAGACCGCGAAGGCTTCCGGCAGCACCTTGTCCAGGGCTTCGCCGCCGGCGATGCGTTCACGGAATTCGGCCGTCTTGGCCTTCAGCGCGTCATCGGAGAGCTTCTGGATCTCCGGCTCCAAGGCATTGATCTTGGCGACGATACGGTTGAGCTGGCGAAGCTGGCGCTCGTTACGGCTGCCAAAAACGCGGGTAAGCAGGCTGTTGATCATTGAAGGAACCGGTTTGAATGAAATGCCGTACGACCGTACCGCCCCCTGGGACTGCCGGTCACAAACAGAACAGGGCGCAATGCGCCCTGTCGATGGCAACGCCTATTGTAGCTTGGGGCGGGGGCTTGGCGATTCAAGCGTCCGCCCCAAGCCGGTCAACCGCGGCTGCGACGCCCCACCGGGGTGTTGCCGCCTTCACCGAGAAACTTGCGCGGATTGACCGCATTACCGCGCTCCCAGACCTCGAAATGCACGTGCGCACCGGTCGAACGGCCGCTGGAACCGGCCTTGGCCACTTCCTGCCCGGCGCGCACCAGATTGCCTTCGCGCACGGTCAGGCGCGAATTGTGCGCATAACGCGTCACATAGCCATTGCCGTGATCGACGTCGACCACGTTGCCGTAGCCGCCCTTCACGCCGGCGAAGCTGACCACACCATCGGCCACGGACATCACCGGATCACCGACACGGGCGTGGAAATCCATCCCCTTGTGCGTCGCCCGGCCGCGACCGAACGGATCGGCGCGGGTGCCGAAGTTGGAGGTGATGTAGGTGTTGCTGATCGGCATGCGCGAAGGCACGGCGTTCTGCTCCAACTGGTGGTCGAACAGCAGCGACTCCAGCACCGAGAGCTGCTTGCCTGAAGCAGCGAAGCGCTGCTCCAGCATCTGTAAGTCGGTGTTGACCGCACTGACCGGAATGTCCTGGGTCGGACCGGGCTCGCCGTCACCCATACCCGGGGTTTCATTGAAATCGAACTCGCCGTCTTCCAGCTTGCCCATCTGGGTCAGGCGTTCGCCCAGCGCATTGAGCCGCGTGGCCTGGGCCTGCAGTTCGCCCAGTCGCGCTGCCAGCGCGTTGACCTGGGTCTGGGCGTCGGCGCGGACCTTGGCCAGTTCCTGTTCCTGCCGATCCACCTTGGCTTGCAGGGCCGAATCGCCCACCATGCCGATGGCCAGGCTCAACGCCACGCCCATCAGGCAACCGATGCCAAGCACACTGCCCAGCAGGGCCTGCGGACGATCCTCGAAAAACATCTGAACGCGGGCAAACGGCGTCTTGGCCTTTTGTTCACGCGTTTTGATTACGATCTTTTTAAATGCCATTGAAAATTTCTTATGTCTGAGCCGAAATCCAGTGTTCGATCCCGCTCCGTGCCCAAACTGGCACTGGAGACGGTGATGGCGGACAAAGCAGGAAATCCGTTGCGCCGGGCTCTCTGGCTCGATGCGATGGACCGGCAATTGCGCCCCCATTTGCCGCCTGCGCTGGCAAACCGTTGCCGGCTGGCCAATGTGGACGGCGAACACCTCGTTTTTCTCGTCGATTCCCCGGTCTGGCATGCCAAGGTGCGGCTTGCCGAAGACCAGTTGCTCGACGCGGCCCGATCCATCGGGCTGAAGGCCACGCGGGTGACCGTCAAGACTGCAACCGCACCGCCGCACTCCCCAGTGCGTGAAAATCAGCGCAGTACCGCAGTTTCGGCAGCCACGCACAAAGGTCTGCGTGATGCCTTGGATGCCCTTCAGGATGTGAAATCCACCCGCTCCTGAGCGCAAACGGGGCGTCCCCGCCCCAGCTGTCCTGAAGCGACCGGCGACGGTCACCACAGGAGGCCGGCAGGAATCCTAGCCGCGTACGAGGTCGCAGGAGTTAGCGTTTTGTTAATTTAAGGTTAAATTAAGGCTGGGACCCACTGCGGATTCACATTTTCATGACGCAGCCGACAGTTGCCGGCGCAAGGCGCCAGCCCCTCTTACGGTCAAACTTCGGTTCCGCTCAGGCGTACGCCGGGGTTCCATAGACCACCGGATCGGTGGCTGCCGGGGAGTCATAGCTCGCCCATTCCCATGCGCTTTCATCGGCCAGCAGCGCACGCACCAGCTTGTTGTTGAGCGCGTGGCCGGATTTGTAGCCTTCATAGGCCGCCAGCACCTGGCCACCGGCCAGATACAGGTCACCGATCGCGTCGAGGATCTTGTGGCGCACGAATTCGTCGGTGTAACGCAGGCCGTCGTCATTGAGCACGCGGAACTCGTCCAGCACGATGGCGTTGTCCATCGAGCCGCCCAGGCCCAGATTGCGCTCGCGCATGTATTCCAGATCGCGCATGAAGCCGAACGTCCGTGCGCGCGCGATTTCCTTGATGTAGGCCGTGGTCGAAAAGTCGATCTCCACGCGCGACTGCTTGGCCGGGATCATCGGATGGTCGAACTGGATGGTGAAGCCCAGCTTGTAGCCTTCATAGGGCTCGAAACGGGCGACCTTGTCGCCATCGCGTACTTCCACCGTCTTGAGGATGCGCAGGAAGCGCTTGGGTGCGTCCTGCTCCACTACGCCCGCGGACTGCAGCAGGAACACGAACGGGCCGGACGAACCATCCATGATCGGCAGCTCGGCCGAGGACAGCTCGACAATGCAGTTGTCCACCCCCAGCCCGGCCAGGGCCGACATCAGGTGTTCAACGGTCTGGATCTTGGCGCCTTCGCAGGTCAGCCCGGTGCACAGGGTCACCTCGGTGACCAGATCCGCACGCGCCGGCACTTCCACCACCGGTTCCAGATCCACCCGCCGGAACACGATGCCATGGTTCACCGGCGCAGGGCGCAGGGTCATGTAGACCTTGTCACCGCTGTGCAGGCCGACACCGGTGGCGCGGATCGTGTTCTTGAGGGTGCGTTGCTGGATCATGGATGTGCAGTTCGAAGCTGCCGCGCAGACGCGGCTCTGAGCAAACAAGAATAACACGCGTTAACAGCCGACCCGGCCCACATCCAGGGCGGGGCTGTGCAACAGTCCGGTGCGGAAAATGCCGCCGGGCCGATCCTGGCCCGGCGACAAAGGACATGGCATTCCCCCTGGAGTGGACAGCTCCAGGGTCACTTGCTGCATCGATTACCGTCCGCCCGGAGCCCCCGCGACCGGTGCGCCCGGGACGCGTTGGCACTGGCCTCCGGCAACGAGGCCGCTCAGTCCGCCTGACGGCGCAGGAACGCCGGGATGTCGAGGTAATCGCTGGGCAGTTCGGCGGCAACGGTGGACGAGGCCGTCGGCGCCGAAGCCCCCACGGTGTCCGAGCTCGGACGACGCAGGCCCATGCCCATGGTATTGCCCACGGCCTTGGCCACGGCGTCGGCCGGGCTTTCGTAGTCGTCGAACTCGGCCTGGCCGGTGGTGGCGTTGCGCACCAGCTTGATCGGACCCCGCTCGCCCGGACGCTGGGCGTTCTTGGACACGGCGCGGTTCAGACCGGTGGCGACCACGGTCACCTTGATCTCGTCGCCCAGATCCGGATCGATCACAGTGCCGATGACCACGGTGGCGTCTTCCGAGGCGAAGGCGTGCACGGTGCGGCCGATCTCGTCGAACTCGCTCATGGTGATGTCGGTGCCGGCGCTGATGTTGACCAGAACGCCATTGGCGCCGGCCAGGTTCACATCATCCAGCAGCGGATTCTGGATGGCGGCTTCGGCGGCAGCCTGGGCGCGGTCATCGCCGCGGGCGGTGCCGGTGCCCATCATTGCCAGACCCATTTCCGACATCACGGTACGCACGTCGGCGAAGTCGACGTTGATCAGACCCGGACGCACGATCAGGTCGGCGATGCCCTGCACCGCGCCCTGCAGCACGTCGTTGGCGGCGCGGAACGCCTGCACCATGGTGGCGTTGCGGCCGAGCACGGTGATCAGCTTCTCGTTCGGGATGGTGATCAGCGAATCGACATGCTGGCTCAGCTCCTCGATGCCCTTCAGCGCGACCTGCATGCGGCGGCGACCTTCGAACGGAAACGGCTTGGTGACAACGGCCACGGTCAGGATGCCCATTTCCTTGGCCAGCTGCGCCACCACCGGTGCCGCACCGGTGCCGGTGCCACCGCCCATGCCAGCGGTGATGAACACCATGTCCGCGCCCTGCAGGGCATCCATGATGCGCTCGCGGTCTTCCAGTGCCGCCTGGCGGCCGACTTCCGGGTTGGCGCCTGCGCCCAGGCCCTTGGTCACGTTGGTCCCCAGCTGCAGCTGCAGCTTGGCACCACAATTCTTGATGGCCTGCGAATCGGTGTTGGCGGTGATGAACTCCACGCCATCCACATTGGTGTTGACCATGTGCGCCACGGCGTTGCCGCCGCCGCCGCCCACGCCCACCACCTTGATCACCGCGTTGGGTGCCATCTTTTCAATCAGTTCGAAATGCGCCATGTCCATGTCCTCTCTATTGCCGTGATTGGTCTGGGCATTCGGGAGATCCGTTCTCCTTCCGTGCCCACCCGCACCGGCGAGTTTTAGTTGGTGTACCGGTTCGGGATATCCCTCACCGGCGGTTGTTGCCTACTTCAATGACCGCGTTACTGCACTTCGTCTTGCCCTGCTGTTTGTCGCACTGCACTTGCTGTCCCGGTCCGGCGGTCAGAACTCCCCGCGGAACCAGGTCTTCAACTTCTTGAACAGACTGCCGGCGCGACCGGCCGGCAATGACGGCCGCCGCGGGTGTTCGATCTGGCTGCCCATCAGCAGCAGGCCCACGCCGGTGGCATGCACCGGGTTGCCGACCACTTCGCCCAGCCCGGTGACGTGCTGGGGAATACCCACGCGTACCGGCATCTGCAGCATTTCCTCGGCCAGCTCGACCACACCTTCCATCTTCGACGCGCCGCCGCTGAGCACCATGCCGGCGCGCACCATTTCCTCGAAACCGGAGCGGCGCAGTTCGGCCTGTACCATTTCGAAAATCTCCTCGTAACGCCCCTGCACCGCTTGCGCCAGCGAATGGCGCGGCATGCGACGCGGCGGGCGATCGCCCACGCTGGGCACCTGGATGCTTTCTTCGGCCGTTGCCATCTGCGCCAGCGCGCAGGCGTAACGGACCTTGATCTGCTCGGCTTCGGGCGTCGGCGTGCGCAACATGTGCGCGATATCGTTGGTGACGTGATCACCGGCGATCGGCAACGAGGCGGTGTGGCAGATCGCCCCCTGTACAAACACCGCGATGTCGGTGGTCCCGGCGCCGATATCGACCATCACCACGCCCAGCTCGCGCTCGTCGGCGGTCAGCACCGCCACACTCGAGGCCAGCGAAGACAGCACCAGGTCGTCCACCTGCAGGCCGCAACGCTGCACGCACTTGCTGATGTTGGCGGCGGCCGACTGCGCGCACACCACCAGGTGGGCATGTACTTCCAGACGCACGCCGGTCATGCCGACCGGGTTGCGGATGCCTTCCTGCGAGTCATCCAGCACGTATTCGCGCGGGATCGCATGCAGGATTTTCTGGTCGGCCGGAATCGCCACGGCCTTGGCCGCTTCCAGTACCCGGTCCAGATCGCCCCAGCTGACTTCACCCTCGCGGATCGGGGTGATGCCCTGCGAGTTGCGACATTGCACATGGTTGCCGGAGATGGAGGCGTAGACCGAACGGATCTCGCAGCCGGCCATCAGTTCGGCTTCCTCGATCGCCCGCTGGATCGACTGCACGGTGGATTCGATATCCACCACCACGCCGCGCTTGAGCCCGCGCGATTCATGCGAGCCGATGCCGATCACCTCGATCGGGCTGCCTGGCGAGTACTCGCCCACCAGCGCCACCACCTTGGAGGTGCCGATATCGAGACCGACGATCAGTGATTTGTCACCCTTGCGATTCATGTCCTGTCCTGCGTCTGCTTTGTTGCCGGCGGTGGGGTTCCCCAGCTCAGCGTGAAACCGTTGGTGTAGCGGAGATCGGCGCGCACGATCGGCACCTGGGTGCGGGTGAGCTGCGGCAGCACCCGCACGAAGCGGGCAAGGCGCGACCGCGCATCGGTGCGGCCGATGACCACTTCGGTGCCGTTGTCCAGCGCCAGCAACCAGCTGCCGCGCGCATCCAGCACCACTTTTTGCACGTCCACGCCGGCTGGCGCGAACAGGGCGCGTGATTCGTTGTAGAGCTCGACCACTTCGCCGGTCATCGCTTCCGGGCCTTCCAGCTCCGGAAGCAGCGCGCTTTCCAGCCCGTGGGGCACGGCGAACAGACGCCCCTGCTCGGACAGCAGCCGGTCGTTGCCCCAGCGCGCGAAGGGCTTGTGCTCGACGATGTGCACTTCCAGCACATCCGGCCACTGCTTGCGCACCTGGGCACTCTCCACCCACGGCAGCGCTTCGATCGCGCGCTGCGCATCCTGCAGTTTCACCGCGAAGTAGCCAGAGCGCGCATACGGCAACAAGGCTTGTTGCAGATCCTCGGCCGGCACCCGCTTGAATTCGCCGTGCACGCGCAGCTTGGCCAGCGGCCAGCGCTCGGTTCCCACCCAGCCGTTGAGCACCGCCACTACCGGCAGCACCACCAGGGAGAGGGCCAGCAGCCAGGCGAGCATCCGCAGCAGCGCGTTCATCGTGCCACCTCCACCGCAGCCCACGCACGCGCTGACGCCGCTGCCGAAAAGGCAACCGCGCGGGCATCAGCAGACGGGAGCACGATGAGGATCATTTGTCCGCCGTCTCCTTGAAGCCGTCGGTGATGATCTGCTGGGCGATATGGCCGATATCACCGGCGCCCATCATCAACAGCAGGTCGCCGTCCTGCAGCACATCGGGCAGCACCGAAACCAGATCGGCCGCACTGCCGACCACCACCGGCTCGCTGCGACCGCGCGCGCGGATCGCGCGGGCCAGCGATCGGGAGTCGGCACCGGGAATCGGCGCCTCGCCGGCGGCATAGACCTCGCTGAGTACCAGCGCATCGACTTCGGACAGCACTGCCGCAAACGCGTCGAACTGGTCGCGGGTACGGCTGTAACGATGCGGCTGGAAGGCGACCACCAGACGCTGGGTCGGCCACCCCCCGCGCGCGGCGGCGAACACCGCTTCCAGCTCACGCGGATGGTGACCGTAGTCATCGATCACGCGGACCTTGGCGCCCTTGTGGGTGGTGACTTCGCCCAGATCGTTGAAACGGCGGCCCACACCTTCAAATTTCTCCAGTGCGATGGCAATCGTCTCCGGCGCGACCCCCAGCTGCCAAGCCACCGCCGCGGCGGCCAGCGCATTGAGCACGTTGTGCCTGCCGGGCAGCGCCAATGTCACTGGCACGCTGCTGCCTTCGGGCAGGCGCAGGGTGAAGCGCATGCGCGGGCCATCCTGCACCACGTCTTCGGCGCGCACATCGGCATTGCTGCTCAGGCCGTAGCTCATCACGTGACGCGGCGTCTTCGCCGCCAGCGCGGCGACTTCCGGATCATCGATGCACAACACCGCCAGGCCATAGAACGGCAGGCGCTGCAGGAACTCGGCAAAGGCGGCCTGCACGCGGGCGAAGTCGTTGCCGTAGTTTTCAAGATGGTCGGCGTCGATGTTGGTAATCACCGCCACCAGCGGATTCAGGCGCAGGAAGCTGCCATCGCTCTCATCGGCTTCGGCCACCAGCCATTGGCCACTGCCGAGCCTGGCGTTGGCGCCGGCGGCCAGCAATTGACCGCCGATGACGAAGGTCGGATCCATTCCGCCTTCGCTCAGCACCGCGGCGGTCAGCGAGGTGGTGGTGGTCTTGCCATGGGTACCGGCCACGGCGATGCCACGACGGAAGCGCATCAGCTCGGCCAGCATCGCCGCACGCGGCATGATCGGAATGCGCTGGCTGCGCGCTTCCATCAGTTCCGGGTTGTCTTCACGGATGGCGCTGGACACGACAATGCAGTCGGTGCCGAGCACGTTGGCCGCCGAATGGCCCCGCATCACGCGCGCGCCCAGCCGGGCCAGACGGCGCGTGGCGGCGTTGTCGGCATTGTCCGAACCGGAGACCTCGTAGCCCAGCGTCAGCATCACTTCGGCGATGCCGCTCATGCCGGTGCCGCCGATGCCGACAAAATGCACGCGCGGGAACGCGCGCACCAGATCGGTGGTGTCGTGAAGGCGGCGGATCATGCCCGGCCTCCGGTGTGGCGGGCGCGGGGGCGCGATGCCGTTTTCATACTGCTTCCTCAAGAATGATGTCTGCGATGCGTTCGGCCGCATCGACCTTGGCCAGCGCACGCGCGGCGTGCGCCATCTGCATGCGTCCGGCGGGATTGGTGGCCAACGTGCGCAGCACGTCCTCCAGATTGATCGCCAGCGCGTCGTCCTGCCTGAGCAGCTCGGCGGCACCGCGTTCGACCAGGTATTCGGCGTTGTGGGTCTGGTGGTCGTCCACCGCGGCGGCAAACGGCACCAGGACGCTGCCGATCCCCACCGCGCACAATTCGGCCAGGGTCGAGGCGCCGGCACGGCACACCACCAGATCGGCCCAGCAGTAGGCGGCCGCCATGTCCGTGATGAACATGTCGACGCGGCCTTCCACCCCCGCTGCGCGATAGGCGTGCAGGGCTTCTTCGTGCAGCTTCTCACCGCACTGGTGCCAGACCTCGAGGGCGACGCTGTTGCCCAGCGCGGCCAGGGCCTTGGGCATGGCATTGTTCAGCGCGCGCGCCCCCTGGCTGCCACCCAGTACCAGCACCCGCATCGGTCCGATGCGGCCGGTCAGACGCTGCTCCGGCGCCGGCAACGCGGCGATCTCGGCACGCACCGGATTGCCCACCACTTCTTCCCGGCCACCGGCGAAGCTGCCCGGGAAACCCGACAGCACACGGCGCGCAAAGCGCGATAGGATGCGGTTGGTCATACCCGGTGCGCGATTCTGTTCGTGCACCAGCAGCGGCAGGCCATGCAGGCGCGCGGCCATGCCGCCCGGGCCGGAGGCGAAACCACCAAAAGCCACCACCGCGCGTGGATTGCGGTCACGCAGCACGTAGCCGGCACTGCGGATCGCACGCATCACCCGCAGCGGCGCGCCCAGCAGAGCCAGCTTGCCCTTGCCGCGCAGGCCACTGATGGCCAGCGTATCGATAGGGATAGCGTGCTGCGGCACCAGCCGGGTTTCCATCGCGCCCTCGGCGCCCAGCCAGGTCACCGGAATCCCGCGCTCGCGCAGCACTTTGGCCACCGCAAGACCCGGGAAAATATGACCACCGGTGCCGCCGGCCATGATCATCACCGGGCGTGCGTCCTGCGAGGCGTTCGGCGCGACCATCAGGCGATCCTCCCGAAGGTCGGTTCGACCCGCTGCGGCATGCGGCTGGTACCGCGCGAGGCACCGGTCTGCATGGCCGCGGCAATGGCCGTTGCCGTGGCCGGTTCGCCGGCCGGTGGCGCTTCAGTCATGACGGCATCGGCCAGATCGATGTCCTCGCGCACTTCCTGGCGACGCACCGCGCGGTTGTATTCATAGGACACGCGCAGCAACAGGCCCATCGCCACGCAGGTCATCATCACGCTGGAACCACCGGAAGAGATCAGCGGCAGCGTCAGTCCCTTGGTCGGCAGCATGCCCAGGTTCACGCCGATCGAGACGAACGTCTGCAGGCCGATCCACAGCGCGATACCGAAGGCGATATAGCCGGCGAAATGACGGCGCATCTCGATGCAGCGCATGCCCAGCCAGAACGCACGCCCCACCAGCAGCGCATACAGCACGATGATCGTGCACACGCCCAGGAAGCCCAGTTCTTCGGCGATCACCGAGAAGATGAAGTCGGTGTGTGATTCGGGCAGATAGTTCAGCTTCTGGATCGAGGCGCCCAGACCGACGCCGGTCCATTCGCCGCGGCCGATCGCCATCAACGCGTTGGACAGCTGGTAGCCCGAGCCGAGCTGGTCCACCCATGGATCCATGAACGAGGTGACGCGGCGCATGCGATACGGCTCGAAGATCACCAGCAGCACCAGCGCCGGCAGCATCAGCAGCACCGGCAGGATGATGCGCTTGATCTGGGCGCCACCGAGCAACAGCATGCAGGTGGTGATGCCCAGCAGCAGCATCGAGGAACCGAAGTCCGGCTGCAGCAGCAGCAGCACCACCAGCACGCCGACCACGCCCACCGGCTTGAGCATCGCCAGCCAGGTGGCGTTGACCTCGTCGCGGAAGCGCACCAGATAACTGGACAGCCAAACGATGTAGAGCACCTTCACCGCCTCCACCGTCTGGAACTTGGACACGCCCAGGTTGATCCAGCGCTGCGCGCCGTTGACGCTGCTGCCCAGGCCTGGAATGAACACCACGATCAGCAGGGCGAAACAGCCCAGCAGCAGCAGCTGGTTGTACTTCTCGATTTCCTTCAACTCCACCCGCAACACCACCGCCGCCAGCACCACACCGATGCCGATGAACAGCAGGTGGCGGGTCAGGTAGTAGAACGGACTCTGCGTCAGCGCGATGGAGCTGGACGCCACCATCACGATCCCGATCGACGCCAGCGCCACGGCCGCGCCCAGCAGCCACTTGTCGTAGCTGCCGCCGATGGCTTCGAGCCGGGTTGCCTGACGCGAGTGGTCGTCCATCAGCGCACCTTCAAGGTTGCCAGGCCGATCAGCACCAGCACCACCGAGATGATCCAGAAGCGCACGATCACGCGCGGCTCCGGCCAGCCCTTCAGCTCGAAGTGATGATGGATCGGCGCCATGCGGAACACGCGCTTGCCGGTGAGCTTGAACGAGGCCACCTGGATCATCACCGACAGCGTCTCGATCACAAACACGCCGCCCATGATCACCAGCACCAGTTCCTGGCGCACGATCACCGCGATGGTGCCCAGCACCGCGCCCAGCGCCAAGGCGCCGACATCGCCCATGAACACCATCGCCGGATAGGTGTTGAACCACAGAAAACCCAGACCGGCACCGGCGATCGCCGCGCAGATGATGACCAGCTCACCGGCGCCGGGGATCTGCGGAATCTGCAGGTAGCTGGAGAACACCGCGTTGCCCGAGGCGTAGGCGAACACGCCCAGTGCACAGGCCACCAACACCGTCGGCATGATCGCCAGGCCATCCAGGCCATCGGTCAGATTGACCGCATTGGAGAAGCCGACAATCCAGAAGTAGGCGATGGTCACGAAGCTGACGCCCGCCAGCGGCAGCGCGATCGACTTGAACATCGGGATGTAGAACGTCAGCGCGGCCGGCACGTCGGCGGTGTAGAACAGGAACAGGCCCGCGGCCAGACCGAAAATGGATTGCAGCAGGTACTTCCAGCGCGACTTCAGGCCATTGGGATCGCGCCTGGCGATCTTGATCCAGTCGTCGTACCAGCCGATCGCGCCGAAGCATAGCATCACCGCCAGCACCAGCCACACGTAACGGTTGCGCAGATCGCCCCACAGCAATACCGAGATCAGCACCGTGGTCAGGATCAGGCCGCCGCCCATGGTCGGCGTGCCAGCCTTGGAGAAATGCGACTGCGGGCCATCCTTGCGGATCGGCTGCCCCCCCTTGAGCTGTGCCAGGCGGCGGATGGCCGCCGGTCCCAGCCACAGTGACAGCGACAGCGCGGTCAGCGCCGCCAGGATGCCGCGGAAAGTGATGTAGTTGAACAGCCGGAACAGATCGTCCAGCTGCTGCAACCAACGGGCCAGTTCAAGCAACATGCGGTGTGTCCTCGCCACGCTGCAGCAGCGTGGTCACAATCTTGTCCATGGCGCTGCCGCGCGAGCCTTTGACCAGGCAACGCACGCCAGCATGAAGTTCGGTTTGCAGCGCGGCAGCCAGCGCAGCATGGCTGTCAAAATGACGCCCGCCCTCGCCGAACGCCTTCGAGGCCGCCTCGCTCAGCGGTCCCAGCGTGTACAGCCGCTTGATGCCGGCCTCGCGGGCGCGCTGCCCGGCCTGCGCGTGCAGCGCCTGCGCGCCCTCGCCCAGTTCGCGCATGTCGCCCAGCACCAGCCAGCCCTCGTCCTTGCCGGCGGCCAGCGCGGTGATCGCCGCAGCCAGCGAGCCGGGATTGGCGTTGTAGCTGTCATCGATCAGCACCGCACCCGTGGCCAGCGTGTGGGCGATCTGTCGGCCGGCCACTGGACGCGCCTGCGCCAGGCCTTCGACCACCTGGGGAAAGGCGATGCCGGCGGCCAGCGCCAGCGAAGCGGCGGCCAGCGCGTTGAGCACGTTGTGGCGACCGGGCAACTGCAGTGCCACCGCAGCCTGGCCCTGCGGTGTTACCAGGGTGAAGCGCGAACCCTCGGCGGCCAGCACGATCTCCGTGGCACGCACTTCGGCACTGTGTTCCAGGCCGAAGCGCAGCACCTGGCAGCGCACCGGGGTACCGAGGAAATGCTGCTCGAAGAACGGTGCGAACGCATCGTCGGCATTGATCACCGCCACGCCCGCTTCCGGCAGCGCCGCGTAGATGGCGCCCTTGGTGGTAGCCACGCCGAGCAGGCTGCCCATGCGTTCCAGGTGGGCGGCCGCCACGTTGTTGACCAGCGCGTAGCGCGGACGGGCGATGTCGGTGAGATAGGCGATATCACCCGGCTTGCCGGCACCCATCTCGTAGACGGCGTAGTCGGCATCTTCCGGCGCATCGATCACCGCCAGCGGCAGGCCGATCTCGTTGTTGCGGTTGCCGGGAGTGGCGTAGACCTGACGCTGTTCCACGGCCTGGACATGCTGCAGGATCGCCAGCAGCAGTGCCTTGACGCTGGTCTTGCCGTTGCTGCCGGTGATGGCGAACACGCCGGTGTCGCGCCCCTGCTGCATGGCCGCGGCGATTTTCGCCAGCGCCAGCTCGGTGTTGGCAACCACGACCTGCGGCACGTCCAGCGGCTGCAGGGTGTCGACCAGCAGCGCGCCGGCCCCGGCGGCCAGCGCATCGGCCGCAAACGCGTGGCCGTCGAAACGCTCGCCGCGCAGCGCCACATACAGGCTGCCCGGCGCCAGCGTACGGGTATCGTTGCCGACAGCGTCGATGCTCACGTCATCGCCATGGATTTCGCCGCCGGCCCAATGGGCGATCAGCGACAGCGGGGTGCGCTTCATGCGTTCACCTCCCCGTTCGCCGAACGTGCCTGCAGCGCGCGCGAAGCCACTTCGGTGTCATCGAAAGGATGCTTGATGCCCGCGATCTCCTGATACGGCTCATGGCCCTTGCCGGCGACCAGCACGATGTCGCCGGGGCCGGCCTGCGCGACCGCGGCGCCGATGGCGCGGGCGCGATCGCGCACCACGTTGATCTCGGCAAGGCGTGGTGCTCCTTCGCGTCCTGCGACCGCACCACTTGTGCCTCCGTGCACGGCGAACCCGGCCATGATGTCGGCGACGATCACGTCGCCATCTTCGCCGCGTGGATTGTCGTCGGTGACGAACACCACGTCGGCCAGTTCCTCGGCAATGGCCGCCATCTGCGGCCGCTTGCCGGTATCACGCTCGCCACCGCAACCGAACACGCACAGCAGGCGGCCATCGAGATGGCCATGCAGGCTGCGCAGCGCCTGTTCCAGCGCATCGGGGGTGTGGGCATAGTCGATGACCACGGTCGGCTCGCCCTGGCTGCCGAGGCGGTTCATGCGGCCATGGATCGGCTGCAGCTGGCCCAACACGCGGGCGATGGTCGCCGCCGGCTGGCCCAGACCATGCAGCGCACCGGCCACCGCCAGCAGGTTGTCGACGTTGAAGCGGCCCAGCAGCGGCGAGCGCAGCGCATGGCGTTCATTGCCGATGAGCAGATCGAAGCCCAGCCCCTGCCCGTCCAGCACAAGGTTTTCGGCACAGACCGTGGCACCGGTCTGGCCGGTCGAGCTCAGGCCAATGGCCTGCACGCCGGTCGCCAAGGTGCTGATCAGTTCGCGGCCGAACGCGTCGTCCAGATTGATCACCGCCGCCTTCAGGCCCGGACGATGGAACAGCTTGGCCTTGGCCGCGCCATAGGCCTCCATGCTGCCGTGGTAATCCAGATGGTCGCGGGTGAGATTGGTGAACACCGCCACATCGAAATGCACGGCATCCACACGGCCCTGGTCCAGGGCATGCGAGCTGACTTCCATCGCCACCGCCCTGGCACCGTCATCGCGGAGCTGGGCCAGCACTTCATGCATCTGCAACACCAGTGGCGTGGTGAAGCCGGTCGGCACCACATCACCGTACAGGCCCACGCCCAGCGTGCCGATCGAACCGCTGACAATGCCCAGCAGCTGCCAGGCTTGGCCCAGCAGCTGCACGGTCGAGGTTTTGCCATTGGTGCCGGTGACACCCACCATCGTCATCGCCCGCGACGGCTGGCCGTGGAACTGGTCGGCCATCGCGCCCAGGCGCGAACGCAGGTCGGGCACGGCGATGGCATCGGCCGGGGCCGGCAGTTCGGCCGGCGCCGGTGGATCGAACAGGATCGCGGCCGCACCGGCGGCCCTGGCCTGTTCGACAAAACCCAACCCGTGCGCGCCGAAACCGGCAATGGCCACAAACGCATCGCCAGCGCGCACATGGCGCGAATCCAGCACCAGACCGCTGATCTGCGGGTCCTGTGCCAGGGGCAGATCGGGCAACAACTGCGACAGCTTTATGGTGCGGCTCACTGGCGTACCTCCGTGGTGGCAGGTACCTGGGCACTGGCGCTGGGCAGTGCGGCGTCGAATTCGGCGGTGGCGTTGGGAGTATCGGCGGCATCCTGCGGGATGGGTAGGGGCACGGCGCTGCTGCCCGGCTTGCCACCGACCTTGCCGGCGGCCTGCGCGGCCAGCCACGACTGGATGTCGTCCGGCGGCACGTCCATCAGCCGCAGGGTGCCCTCCATCACATGGTGGAATACTGGGGCGGACACCAGTCCACCGTATTGCAGCGCGCCGCGTGGGTCGTTGACCACGATCACCGCGGCAAAGCGCGGTGCGGTGGCCGGCACCACGCCGGCGAACAGAAGGTTGTAGTGCCCGCGCTCGTAGCCGCGTGGACCGTTCTTGCGCGCGGTACCGGTCTTGCCGGCGACGTGGTAGCCCAGGATCGCCGCCTGCTTGGCGCCGCCGTTGGTGACCACCGTTTCCATCATCCGCACCACTTCCTGCGCCACGTTCGCATCCAGCACCTGCCGTGCCTCGTTGCGCTGACCTTTGACGAAGGTCGGTGTGATGACCTGGCCGCCGTTGGCCAGCGCCGAATAGGCCTGCGCGATCTGCAGCGGCGTCACACTCAGGCCATAGCCGTAGGACATCGTGGTCTTGGTGGTGCCATACCAGCCGGGGCTGCCCGGCACCGGCACCAGCCCGGAGGATTCGCCGGGGAAACCACTGCCCGGTGCCGCGCCGTAGCCAAAGGCACGGACCGAGTTGTAGAACACCTGGTCCGGAATCTGCGCGGCGATCTTGGCCGCGCCGATATTGGAGCTGCGGGTGATCACGCCGGTGACGTTGAGCACGCCGTTGTTCCGCGGCACGTCCCGGATGGTGTAGCGGCCCAGCGACATGTAGCCCGGATTGGTGTCGATGACCGTATCGGGTGTCACCACCTGGTTCTGCAAGGCGGTGGCGATGGTCAATGGCTTCATCGTCGAGCCCGGTTCGACCAGATCCGTCACCGCCCGGTTGCGCCGGGTGTCCGGGGTCGCGCCGCCGACCGAGTTCGGGTTGTAGGTGGGCAGGTTGGCCATGGCCAGCACTTCGCCGGTGGCCACATCCATGACCACGATCGAGCCGCCAGCCGCCTTGTTCTGGGTGACCGCATTGCGCAGCTCGCGCATGGCCAAAAACTGGATGCGGCGGTCGATGCTCAGGGTCAGGTCCTTGCCCGGCTCGGCGGCGCGCACCAGATCGATGCTCTCCACGATCGCGCCCTTGCGGTCGCGGATCACCTTCTTGGCGCCGGGCTTGCCACGCAACCATTCGTCGAAGGCCAGCTCCAGGCCTTCCTGGCCGTGGTCGTCGATATTGGTGAACCCCAGCACATGCGCCATCGCCTCACCCTGCGGGTAATAGCGACGGAACTCGCGCTGCGAGAACACGCCGGGAATCTTCCGCGCGACCACCTGCTCGGCCACGTCCGGATTCATGCGCCGGCGCAGGTACATGAATTCCTTGTCGGCCTTCTGCGTCAGTTTGGAGGTCAGCTCGTCGGCCGACAGCGACAACGCCTGCGCCAGCTCGGGGATGCGTTCGGGCGCGCGCAGCAGCTCCTGCGGATTGACCCAGATCGAGGCTACCGGCGTGGACACCGCCACCGGCTCGCCATTGCGGTCGGTGATCATGCCGCGCGAGGTGGCGATCGGCACTTCGCGCAGGAACCGCGCCTCGCCCTCGCGCTGGTAGAACTCGCTGTTGACCAGCTGCACATAGGCCGCACGGCCCACCAGCGCCACCGCGCAAAGACCCAGGCCAGCGCCCACCATCAACATGCGGGTACGCAGGTTGAACTGGCTGCGATTGCGGTTGCGCACGGGCGGGTTCATGGGCGGATCACCACGATGTCGGTGGCTTCCGGAAATTTCATGCCGAGACGGCCACGCGCCTCCTGGTCCACCCGCGTGGCCTGGGCCAGCGTGGCCTGCTCCAGCTGCAGACGGCCGAACTCGATGTTGAGCTCGTCGCGGGCGTGTTCCAGCCGCGACAGTTCCACAAACAGCTGCCGATGGCGGTGGCGCATGAACACCACCCCGATCGCCGAAGCGATGGTGCAGGCCAGCAGCACGATCAGCAGCAGGCGGCTCATGCGGCCACCTCACGTTTTTCGGCCACGCGCAGCACCGCGCTGCGCGCGCGCGGATTGACTGCCAGCTCGTCGTCCTCGGCCTTGATCGCACCACCGATCAGATCCAGCGTCGGCACGAACACACTGGCTTCGGGCAGACGGCGATTGGCCGGCGGCGCCTTGGCGTGGTGGTTCATGAACTGCTTGACGATGCGGTCTTCCAGCGAATGGAAGCTGATCACCGCCAGCCGGCCACCGGGTTTGAGCCGCGCCATCGCCGCCTCCAGCCCGGACTCGAGGTCGGCCAATTCGCGGTTGATGTGGATGCGGATGGCCTGGAAGCTGCGCGTGGCCGGGTGGATCTTGTCCTTGCCGCGTGGCATCACCGAGGCGATCAGCTCGGCCAGCTCGGCGGTGCGGCTGAACGGCTGAGTCGCGCGGCGGGCCACGATCGCACGGGCGATGCGGCGGCTCTGCCGCTCATCGCCATAGTTGAACAGCACATCGGCGATTTCGCGCTCTTCGGCGCGGTTGAGCCACTGCGCCGCGCTCTCGCCCGAATCGGGGTCCATGCGCATGTCCAGCGGACCGTCCTTGCCGAAGCTGAAACCGCGTTCGGCCACGTCCAGCTGCGGCGAGGACACGCCCAGATCGAACAGCACACCGTCCAGACCGGCGGCGGTTTCGTCCCAGTTCAACAGATCGGCGAAGCTGCCACGGTAGATCGCCACGCGCGGGTCCGGCGCGAAATCGCGCTGTGCCACGGCGATAGCATCGGGATCCTTGTCCATCACCAGCAGGCGTCCATTCGGACCGAGCAGGCGCAGCACGCCGCCGGCGTGACCGCCGCGACCGAACGTGCCATCCAGATACGTACCATCTTCGATCACCCTCAGGCCCTGCAGGACCTGGGTGTACAGCACCGGCAGATGAGCCGCCGGCGGCTGCGACACCGGAGGGTGACCGGCTTGCGCTTGACCGCGCACCCGGGCACCCCGGCTCACAACTTCAGGTCGAGCAGCCCATCGCCCAGATCCTCGTCAGACAACGTCTGCTGGATCAGTGCGCGATGCGCTTGCTCGCTCCACAATTCGAACTTGTCACCCATTCCCATCAATACCGCCTTCTTTTCAATGCCCACCGCGCTGCGATGGCTCGACGGAAGGCTGATGCGGCCGTTGCCATCCAGTTCCAGATGGGCAGCGGAACCGACAAGTTTCTGTTGCAGGGTGCGCACCACGCGCTGGGTATTGGGTTTGGCCATCACATCGTCCCGCACCCGTTCCCACTCCTGCTCTGCGTACAACCACAGGCAACCGGCCTCGAACGGGTTGTAGGTCAGCACAAGACGGTTGCCGCTGGCACGCGCGACCAGGTCGCGGTAGGCGGTGGGCACCGCCATGCGTCCCTTGTCGTCAACCGTGATGGCCGTCTCACCCTGAAACACCCGAATGCACCCGTTCGTCTGCTTGCGTATGGGGAAATCATTGAACCACGAAAAACCACAAAAAACCCGGTTTTCCCTCTGATGCCCACCTTAGCAGTGGCCATCCGGTTGTCAACAACTTTCCACACACAAAATCGTCAGCCGCATCAATGGTTTGCGGCGATGTTTAGAGACTTGTTCAAGGTTTATCCACAAGTGGCTGTTTCATTTCAAATTTTAAGATTTTCATAAAATTCAGCACTGTAGAGATCGCGTGAAAAGCGACCGCCAACTACACCACCATTCAGCCTGGGATGGCTGGAAACTGCGCGACGCGGCACACTGGCGCCATGTGCCTTGTCGCCCTTGCCTGGAAATGCCATCCCCGCTGGCGCCTGCTGATGGCCGGCAACCGCGATGAATTCCATGCACGCCCGGCCGCCCCCCTGCAGCACTGGCCGGAACCACAGGCCGACGTGATCGCCGGACGCGACCTGCGCTCGGGTGGCAGCTGGATGGGGGTCAACCTGCACGGCCATGCCGCCGTGGTCACCAATGTGCGTACCCCCAGCGCCCAGGCCGATGGACCTTCGCGCGGCGAGTTGATTGCCGGTTATCTGGCCGATCCCCGAAACGCCAGCCATTACGCGAACGCGCTTGCCGCCCGCGCCCCGGCCTTCGCCCCGTTCAACCTGCTGGTGGCAGATGCCGACACCTGCTGCTATCTGGGCAACCATCCGCCGGCGGCACGGATATTGACGCCCGGCATCCACAGCATGTCCAACGGCGCCCCGGACACCCCTTGGCCGAAGACCCGGCGCCTGGCCAATGCCGTTGAAGGATGGGTGGCCAGCAGCGGCACCACGCTGGACCCGATCTGGAGCGCACTGGGCGACGAGCATCAGCCCGCCGATGCCGAGCTGCCGGCAACCGGGATGCCACTGGAGCTGGAGCGGCGCCTGGCGCCCGCCTTCATCCGCGGCCAGGACTACGGCACACGCGCCAGCACCGTGATCGCCATCGACTATGACGGCCGCGGCTTCATCCACGAGCGCCGCTTCGGCCCGCACGGCCGGTTCACCGGGGAAACGCGACTGGAGATTCCGCTCGCCGGAGAATGACAAAACCGGCACGGGGAGGGCCGCATCCGCCGGCATTCCGTATATATGGAATGCCGAAAGACGACCAAGAACTGTGTCGACGGGCAAGCCTCACCGGCAGAATCACAGCGGCACCTGGATGCCGGTGCCATGCGCAGCCCGCCAACACGGACGCCGCGGATCGGGCAGAGCCGAGCTTGCGCAGGCACGAGAGGAAAGTGGCGGAGCCGGCCGATAAGCCGGGTTCTGTCGTGGACAGTCATTCCTCTAGGCGCACCGTCACCGATACGCTCAAGCAACCTACCCGGACCCGACGCGGGCCACGCCATTAGGTCCCTATTTGGTCTTGCTCCAGGTGGGGTTTGCCGTGCCGGTCTGTTGCCAGACTCGCGGTGCGCTCTTACCGCACCATTTCACCCTTACCACGCATCCCGAAGGACCGTTCGGCGGTATCTTTCTGTTGCACTTTCCGTCGGCTTGCGCCGCCCAGGCGTTACCTGGCACCTTGCCCTGTGGAGCCCGGACTTTCCTCGGCATCCCCGAAAGGATGACGCGACTGTCTGGCCGACTCCGCCGCGCGCATTGTCGCACGTTCAAGCATCCACACACATTGACCGCTCAAGGCGAAAGCACCTGCGGTTCACCCAGCGAGTCCACGAATCTGAGCATTGTCTCGCGAAACTCGACCGTCCGAGTGACGGACTGATGTGAGGCGCCCGCCACTTCAAGAAGTGTCTTCTGTGAAGCAGGCAGCGGACACAGATCAAAAAGTCGCCGCGAAAAAGCTGGCGCGGTCACGGTGTCTGCTGCACCGACCGCGAACAGCACCGGCTCATTCAACGCCGACACCACACCGAGGTTGCCCCGCCCGGCCAAGCTCCCCTCAGGCACCACACGCCACACCAGCGCCTTGGCCCACCACGGCTGCCTGGAGCGTAGAAAGCGCGTCCAGTCCTCCGTTGTCGTCACGGTGGACTCCAACACCAGCCCCGCGAGCGTGCGCTCACTGGCCACATGACCGGCCATGAAGCTGCCCAGCGAGTGCCCATGCACGACCACCGGCAGCGCGGACAACGCCGCCTCCGCAATCACGTGATCGTAGACCCGTACCGCATCCGCCATCAGATCGTCCATCGACGGCACGCCGCTACTGGCGCCATAACCGCGATGGTCCACCAGCACCAGATTGACCGGCAGCGACCCATAGGCCTGAATAGTGTTTTCCGCATCCTTGGCAATGCGATAGCCGTTGCCGCCGAAATAGAGCACCGTTGCCCTGGCGTCCGGCCGCAACAACATCACCCCATACAACCGGGCGTCAGGTATCTGCAAATAGAACTCTTCCGGCGTATAGACCGGGAAAGCGTTCTGCAGCGCCGCGACGTCGGCACCTGCCGATGCACGGGGGAACAGAATGTTGGATTCACGCACCCGCCACGTGCATCCGGTGGAAACCAGCGATGCGGCGATCAATGCGAACTTCAACCAAGCCAACCACATACTCCCTCCTTGACATGCGTGAGGAACCCAAAACCTAGGCTAGCTCATTGGCCGTACAGCGCCTTGCGCGGCGCACCGCTCAGTTCGGCGGCCAGCTTGGCGGCGGTGGACGGCGGCAGGTGCTCGTTGAGCTTGGCGTACAGGCGACGGCCTTCGGCGATCTTGCCCGCCTCATCGTCACCGACGCCCTGCACCATCACCACGAACTCGCCCTTGCGCTGGTTGGGATCGGCCTGGACCTGCGCCAGCAGATCAGCCAGATCGCCATCAAGCACGGTCTCGAACAGTTTGGTCAGCTCGCGGGCGATCACCGCCGGACGCTCGGCACCAAAGACGGCAACCATGTCGGCCAGCGACTCTTCGATACGGTGCGAAGACTCGTAGAACACCAGCGTGGCGGTTTCACCGGCCAGCCGCTGCAGACGATCGCGCCGCGCCGCCCCCTTGGCCGGCAGGAAGCCCTCGAACAGGAAGCGGTCGCTGGGCAAGCCGGCCACGCTCAGCGCGGCGATCGCCGCGCAGGCACCCGGCACCGGGCTGACCTTGATTCCCGCCGCGCGCGCGGCGCGCACCAGCCGGAAACCCGGATCGCTGACCAGCGGCGTGCCGGCATCGCTGACCACCGCCAGCGATTCGCCGCCCTGCAGACGCGCCACCACGCGCTGCGCCATCGCCTCTTCGTTATGGTCGTGCAGCGCCACCAGCGGCTTGCTGATCCCGAAGTGCGACAGCAGCTGGCCGGTATGGCGCGTGTCCTCGGCGCAGATCGCGGCCACCGTGCGCAACACCTCCTGCGCGCGCGGGCTCAGATCGGCCAGATTGCCGATCGGCGTGGCAACGACATACAAGGTGGCAGCAGCGGTACTCATCATCGGTATTTCCATGGGCCAAGGTTAGAATCGTACCGTTTCCCCAGCCCGGCACTGCCGCGCCCTGTCGAACGGACCCCAAATGAACAAGCCAGTCGCACGGATTTCCGCCCTGTCATTGTCGATGCTGCTGTTCGTGGGCTGCGCCACCACCAGCGTGGCCCCCACCAGCTCACCGGCCCAGCAGGCGGCCATCGCCCTGCTGGAACAGGGCAAACCGCGCGAGGCGGCGCAGCAGCTGGAAGCCCAGGCCGGCGCAGCCCGCGGTGCGGCCAAATCACAGCTGCTGGCCGACGCCGCCTTCGCCTGGCACGAAGCCGGTGACAGTGCCCGCGCACGCATGCTGATGGCGCAGGTGCAGATGCGCCAGCTCGGCGGTGCCAGCCGCCAGCGTTTCAGCCTGCTCGGTGCCGAACTGGCATTGCAGGACAAACAGCCGGCCGCCGCGCTGCAGGCGCTGGGCGAACGCCCGGAACAGCTGCCGGTCGCGCTGCAGGCGCGCTGGCACCTGGCCCGCGCCCAGGCCTTTGAAGCCTCCGGTGACGCCTTCAATGCCGCGGCCGATCGCGCACGCGCGGCAGTGGCACTCAGCGGCAGCGCACGCGCCGACAACCAGCGCGCCATCACCCGCCTGCTGGCCGGCCTGGACGATGCCACCCTGGGCAGCCGCACCGCCGCACTGCCGGCCGGCGATCCGCTCTACAACTTCGCCGGCCGCGCCCTGATCGCCCGCGGCCTGCCGCTGCCGCGCCCGTTCGACCGCGATGCCGCCTGGCAGCTGGATACCGGCAAGCGACCGCCGGCCGAGGCCGATGGCTACCGGCCGCCGCTCAAGCTGGCGGTGCTGCTGCCGCTCAGCGGCAACATGGCCACCGCCGCCGCACCGGTGCGCGACGGCCTGCTGGCCGGCTACTACGGTGAAACCCGGCGCCGTCCGCAGATCGATTTCCTAGACACCAAGGGCACGGCCGCGGGCGCCAGCGCCGCCTATGACAAGGCGGCAGCAGACGGGGCCGATTTCATCGTCGGCCCGCTGGGGCGCGAGGAAGTCGATGCACTGTTCCAACGTGACCAGCTGCCGGTGCCGATGCTGGCCCTGAACCGCGGCAAGGACACCCCGCCGCCGGGCAACGCCGCCTTCTCGCTGGCCCCGGAGGACGACGGCATCATCGCGGCCGAATACCTGCTCGGCCGCGAGCGCGGCAACGTGCTGATCATCGCCAGCAACGACGATGCTGGCCGTCGCGCCAGCGCCGCCTTCAAGGAGCGCTTCAACGAGCGCGGCGGCAAGGTCGCCGCCAGCATCAGCGTGGGTGATGTCCCCGGCGATATCGGCGCCCAGCTGCGCCAGGCCAACGGCGTGGACGCGGTGTTCCTGGCGGTCAAGGGCAACCAGGCGCGCGCCCTGTCGCCGCAGCTGGCGCTGGCCGGCCTGTCGGCGGTGAGCCGCATCGGCACCTCGCAGCTGCTCAGCAACACCGGCAAGGCCGAGGAAGACAGCGCGCTGGATGGCATCGTGTTCCCGGGCGAAGCCTGGACCGCACGCGGCGTGGCCGGCCTGCCGGCCGCCAGCAGCCTGGCGGCCACGCTGCCCACCGCCCGCGGCGGCGCCGCGCGCCTGTTCGCCTTCGGCCATGACGCCTGGAAGATCAGCGCCTATCTGGAGAAGCTGGCCAACGCTACCCAGGGCGGACTGCAGGGCGCCACCGGCAGCCTGCTGCTGGACGGCTTCGGCAATGTGATCCGCACCCCGGCCTGGTCGAGCTTCAGCGGCGGACGGCCGGTCGCAATCGGTGATGGCCGCTGAGCCGTCGCAACGCGGCGCGGCGGTCGAAGCCGCCGCCCGGACGCTGCTGGAGAGCACCGGCCTGCGCTGGCGGGCCAGCAACGTCCGCTTCCGCGGCGGCGAACTGGACCTGGTGATGCACGACCCGGTCGGCGACAGCGTGGTGTTCGTGGAAGTGCGCTATCGGCGCTCGGCCGCCTTCGGTGGCGGCGCGGCCTCGGTCGACACCGGCAAACGCCGCAAGCTGCTGCATGCCGCACAGCTGTATCTGGCCAGCCAGCCGGCCTTGGCCCAGGCAGCCTGCCGCTTCGACGTGGTTGATGCCAGCGGCGAGCCACCCCAGCTGCACTGGATCCGCGACGCTTTCCGCGCCGACGACTGCTGATGCCCAGCGTTTTCACCCATGCCGCAGTTCCGTTGGCGCTGTGGTGCGCCAGTGATCTCGGCCGCCTCCCGCCACGGCTGCTCGCGGCCGGCCTCGTCGCGGCGATGCTGCCCGATGCGGACGTGCTCGCCTTCGCGCTGCAGATCCCCTACGCCGATGCGCTCGGCCATCGCGGCGCCAGCCATTCGCTGCTGTTCGCAGCCCTGTTGGGTTTCCTGGCTCTGTTGGGCGCACGCGGATTGAATGCCGGGCGGTTGCAGGCCGCTGCCTTTGTCCTCATCTGTGCGCTGTCGCATCCACTGCTGGACGCGCTGACCTCTGGCGGCCTGGGCGTCGCCCTGTGGTGGCCGTGGAGCGACGCGCGCCTGTTCGCGCCGTGGCGACCGATCCGGGTCTCACCCTTCGCCAACCAGTTCTTCAGCGCCCGGGGTCTGCAGACCGTACTCTCGGAGCTGCGCTGGGTGTGGCTGCCGCTGTTTCTCTGCGTGTGCGGCTGGCGCCTGGTCCAGCAGCGCGCCCCCGATTTGAGCCAACGCCCATGAACTCGCTGCCTGCCGCCTTCCACCAGATCCTGACCCAGCTGCTCGGCGAGGCCTGGCGCACCGATGCCGCCGCACTGGAAGCTCATGCCCGGGACAACTCCTGGCGCCACGCGCTGCCACTGGGCGTCGCCCTGCCAAGCACGCGCGAACAGGTACAGGCCATCGTCCGCGCCTGCCGCGAGCACGGTGTGCCGCTGGTCGGGCGCGGCGCCGGCACCGGCACCACCGGCGCGGCGGTGCCCACCGCCGGCGGCATCGTGCTTTCGTTCGCACGCATGAACCGCATTCTCGAGATCCGTCCCGGCGACCGCTGCGCGGTGGTCGAACCAGGCGTGCTCAACGGCGACCTGCAGCAGGCGCTGATGCCGCACGGCCTGTTCTGGCCGCCGGACCCGTCCAGCGCCGAGATCTGCAGCATCGGCGGCAACCTGGCCTGCAATGCCGGCGGTCCGCGCGCGGTCAAATACGGCACCAGCCGCGACAACGTGCTCGGGCTGGTGGCCATCACCGGCAGCGGGGAGTTGATCCAGTGCGGTGGCGCCTATACCAAGGACGCCACCGGTTACGACCTGACCCATCTGATCGTCGGCAGCGAGGGCACGCTGGCGCTGATCGTCGAAGCCACGCTCAAACTGGCCCCGCGCCCGCGCGCGCAGGCCGGGCTGCGGGTGCTCTATCGCGATGCCAGTGCGGCCGCGGCCGCGGTGTCGCGAGTGATGGCGCAGCCGGTCACCCCGACCATGCTCGAGTTCATGGATGCGCGAAGCCTGGAGCTGCTGCGCCGCAATGGCGCGCAGGTGCCCGAGGCCGGCGCGATGCTGCTTATCGACGCCGATGGTGATGATGACACCCTGCCCTACCTGCTCAATGCCTTGGCCGAAGCCGCCGAAGGCGATGGCCTGCTGGCACTGGATGTCGCCACCGACGGCAGCGCGCGCGACAAACTGTGGGCCGCGCGACGGGCACTGTCACCGGCGCTGAAAAGCATCGCCCCGGGCAAGATCAACGAGGACGTGGTGGTGCCGGTCTCGCGCATCCCCGACCTGGTGGAAGGTGTGCAACGGCTTTCGCTCGAGGCCAAGCTGCCGATCGTCACCTTCGGCCATGCCGGCAACGGCAACCTGCACGTCAACATCCTCTACCACCCGGACGATGCCGGCGAGAACGCGCGCGCCCATGCCGCCCTGCCCAAGGTCTTCGCACTGGCACTGGAACTGGGCGGAACGCTGTCCGGCGAGCACGGCATCGGCGTGGCCAAGCGCGACTTCATGGCCCAGGCGTTTTCACCGGCCACGCTGGCGACAATGCGCGCGATCAAGCAGGCCCTGGACCCGGACGGCATCCTCAATCCGGGCAAGGTGCTGCCGCTGTAGGCGCAGTGCAGGAGCAGGCTACCCGGTGAAATGCCGGTAGCCACTGGCGCGCGCGCCGTTGGCATCACCTTCGCAGCGGACACCCTGGCCTGCGACGATCACACCGATACGCGTCAGCGGCAGCGCAAGCCGCGATGCCACCGCTTCCAAAGCCAGGCGCTGTTCCGGCGCGGCGGTGAAGCACAACTCGTAGTCGTCGCCGCCACGCAACGCGCAGTCCAAGGCGGCAGCGGCGCCAAACGCGCGGCGCAGGGCGGACGACAACGGCACCGCCTCGCCCTTCACTACAGCCTCCACGCCGCTGCGTGAGGCGATATGGCCGAGGTCGGCCAGCAGGCCATCGGACACATCGGCCGCCGCATGGGCCAGCCCGCGCAGCGCCAGCCCCAACTGCAGCCGTGGTGCCGGCCGCTGCAGGCGCTGGCGCAGCCGTTCGAGATCGCCGTCGACCGCGGCGGCGCGCACGTCCAGACCGCCCTGCTGCCAGAGCTGCAGCGCAGCGGCGGCCTCACCGGGATGGCCACTGACCCAGACATCGTCGCCCACCCGGGCAGCGTCGCGCCGCAGCGCCTGGCCTGCCGGCACCCAGCCCATCGCGGTGATCGAGATCGACAGCGGACCGCGCGTGGTATCGCCGCCGATCAGGGCGATGCCATGGGCATCGGCCAGAGCGAAGAAGCCATCGGCAAACGCCTCGATCCAATCCGGATCGGCCTCTGGCAGCGACAGGGCCAGCGTGCACCAGGCCGGCTGCGCGCCCATCGCGGCCAGATCGGACAGGTTCACCGCCAGCGCCTTCCAGCCGATATCGGCCGGCAGCGTCTCGGGCGGGAAATGCACGCCGGCGTTGAGCGTATCGGCGGTCACCACCAGCTGCTGCCCGGGCGGCAGCTGCAGCAGCGCCGCGTCATCGCCGATGCCCAGCGCGATGTCCGCGCGCGCACGGGTACGCGCGGCGATCCGCTCGATCAGGCCAAACTCGTCAAGGCTCACTTCATCAACTCCCGCAAACGACAACGCCGGTGCCGATGATGCCGGCCCCGGCGCGTTCAGGGTGAAACGGCGGCACCGCCGCCGTCGGCTTACTGGCCCGATTCGGTCTTGCGCCATTCCAGCGCGGCACGGTCGAGCACGCCGTTGACGTAGGTGTGGCCGTGTTCGGAACCGAAACGCTTGGCGGTTTCGATCGCCTCGTTGATCACCACCCGGTACGGCACGTCCAGGCGGTAGCGCAGCTCGTAGGCCGCTACGCGCAGCACCGCACGTTCGATCGCATCGACTTCTTCCACCCCACGGTCGACAAACGGCGCCAGCGCCTCATCGATGTCGCGGCGGTTGTCCAGCACGCCACGCAGCAGGTTCTCGAAGTACGCCAGATCGGCGATTTCATGGGCCTGCTCGTGCGCGAACTGCGCCAGCAGCGAGTCGGCGTTGCCACCGGAAATCTGCCAGGCGTAGATCGCCTGCAGGGCGCGGCGGCGTGCGCGCGAACGCAGCACCGGATCGATACCGTCGCGACGGACCGGCTTTCCGGCGGGCCTGCCGTTGTTCTTGTTGTTCATGGCAGCTGTTCCAGAAGATTGACCATTTCCAATGCCGCCAAAGCGACTTCCTCCCCCTTGTTGCCGTGGCTGCCGCCGGCGCGCGCCTCGGCATCCTCCACCCGCTCCACCGCCAGCACGCCATTGAGCACCGGTACGCCAAAGTCCAGCTGCGTGCGCATCAGGCCCTCGGCACAACGGTCGGCTACGTGTTCGTAGTGGCGGGTATCGCCGCGGATCACACAGCCCAGTGTGATGATCGCCGCATGCTGGCCGGCGGCGGCCAGCCGCGCGGCCACCAGCGGGACTTCCCACGCGCCCGGCACCCGCACCACATCGATGGCGTCCTCGCCGATACCGTTGCCGGCCAGGCTCTGCCGCGCGCCGGCCACCATCGCATCGGTGATGCGGGCGTTCCAGCGGCTGGCGATGATGGCAAAACGGGCCGATCCGGCCGGGCGGAGGTCGCCTTCGTAGTGGCTCATGGGGTGCGGGGGTCCAAAAGGTGGGTAAGTTTAACGCGTCAGTACCGCTTGCCGGCCGTTACGGGACCGGCACCTGCACGGTTTCGACGATTTCCAGGCCATATCCGGCCAGTCCGATCTGCCGGCGCGGGGTGCCCAGCACCCGCAGCTTGCCCAGGCCAAGGTCGGCCAGGATCTGCGCGCCGGCGCCATTGCGCCGCCACTGGCCGACATCCTTGCTCTTGCCTGCGGTTTCATCCTGGGCGCGGATCCGGGCCAGCAGCGCATCGGTATCGCGCGGTGCCGAGAGCACCACCATCACCCCGCTGCCGGCCGCATCGATCGCGCGCAGCGCGTCGGTATTGGCCACGCCGAAGTCCTCCCGCCGCCAGTGCAGCAGATCGGCCAGCGGGTTTTCCACCTGCACCCGCACCAGGGTCGGGGTGGCCTTGTCCGGGGTGCCGCGGACCAGCGCGAAATGCAGGTCGTGGGCGATCCGGTCACGGTAGGTGATCAGCTGGAACGGGCCGAACTCGGTGCTGATGCCGCGCTCGTCCACGCGCTCGACGGTGTGCTCGGTGGCCAGCCGGTAGGCGATCAGGTCGGCGATCGAGCCGATCTTCAGGCCATGCTCGCGGGCGAACACCTCCAGCTCCGGGCGGCGCGCCATGGTGCCGTCGGCATTGAGGATTTCCACCAGCACGCCGGCCGCTTCCAGCCCGGCCATGCGCGGCAGGTCACTGGCCGCCTCGGTGTGGCCGGCGCGGGTCAGCACGCCACCGGGCTGGGCGGTCAGCGGGAAGATGTGGCCCGGCTGGGTCAGGTCCGACGGCCTGGCGTTGGGCTGGATCGCGGTGCGGATGGTGTGGGCGCGGTCATGGGCGGAAATACCCGTGGTCACGCCTTCGGCCGCCTCGATGCTGACGGTGAAATTGGTGTGGAACTGGGCGGTGTTCTTCTGCACCATCGGCGTCAGACCCAGCTGCGCGGTGCGCTCGCGGGTCACCGACAGGCACACCAGGCCACGGGCGTGGGTGACCATGAAGTTGATGTCCGACGGCCGGACCAGCTCGGCGGCCATGATCAGGTCGCCCTCGTTCTCACGGTCCTCGTCATCGACGATCACGACCATGCGGCCGGCGCGGATTTCTTCCAGCAGTTCGGGGATGGGGGCGAAACTCATGACGTGGCTCCTTGGCCCAGCAGGCGCTCGACATAGCGGGCGACCAGATCGATTTCCAGATTGACCGCACTACCCACGGTGGTGGCAGAAAAAGCGGTATTGGCGACGGTGTGCGGGATCAGCGCGACTTCGAAGCCTTCGTCATCGGCCTCGTTCACCGTGAGGCTGACGCCATCGACACAGATCGAGCCCTTTTTGGCGATGTACTTGAGCAGCGCCTTGGGCGCGGCAAAACGCCAACGCAGCGCGCGCGCGTCCTCGTGGATGGACAGCACCTGGCCCAGACCATCGACATGGCCGCTGACCAGATGCCCGCCGAGTCGGTCGGTCGGGCGCATGGCCCGTTCCAGATTGATCACGGCCCCCTCGGTCAACACACCAAGCGTGGTCAGCGCCAGGGTTTCGGTCGAGGCATCGGCCTTGAAACTGCTGCCGTCAAAGTCGATCACAGTCAGACACACGCCATTGACGGCAATGCTCTCGCCCAGCTGCACGCGATCGAACGGCAGAGTGCCCACGCTGAAGGTGAAGCGGACATCGCCGCCGAGGGGTTCGCGTGCGGCCAGCCGGCCGACGCCTTCGATGATTCCAGTAAACACTAACGTTCTCCGCGAAAAGTGAGCGAAAAACGCCGCAAGGCATGCAGGCGCACGGACCCGTCAGGGCCCGCGACACCGTCTTCTTTCATCCGGACTATGACCGTCGGCTCCGGCATCTGACCGGATCTGCTGACCTTCAACGCATCTATCTGGAGGACAGATGGACAAAGCGCTCGCGGGCTCGGGCTTGCACCCCTACCGCCGGTGGGGAATTGCACCCCGCCCTGAAGACGTTTGTGAGTGCCGGAAAGTCCGGCGTGCGCATTGTACCAGCCCGGCCTGAAGCTCGACCTTTGTAATATGAATGTTAAAATCTGCGTGCACGACACGACGTCGCGCGATCGGCCCGCAACCGGCCGACTGAAACGGACATCACTTCTTAGAGAGGAATTCCATGCGCAAGACCCTGATTCTGGCTGCCCTGCTGGCGGCCACCCCGTTCGTCGCTTCCGCTGACGAGATGAGCTACACCTATGTGGAAGGTGGCTGGACCCAGGTCCAGATCAACGACGATTTCCTGGACGACCCCAAAGGCGACGGCGGCTATATCCACGGCTCGTTCGCGATCGCTCCGCAGGTCCATGTGTTCGGCGGCTATTCGACGGTTTCCAAAAGCTATTCCGCTGCCGGCGCGCGCCTGAAAGTCGATCTGGCCCAGCCGGAACTCGGTATCGGCTACCACATGAACATGAGCGAGCGTGTGGACTTCACCGCCGACATCGCCGCCGTACGGGTGAACGCCAAGGTGAAGATCTCCGGCCTGCCGGGCTTCAACGGTACCGGCAAGGATCACTCCACCGCCGGACGCGCCACCGTCGGCGTCCGCGGCAAGCCCTCGGCCCGCACCGAGGCGTGGCTGAAGGCCGGCGTCATGGATGGCAGCGACATGGATAGCACCTTCGTCGGCAACCTCGGCGGCCAGGTCAGCTTCAACAAGACCTGGGGTGTGGTGGGCGAAATCCAGTTCATCGAAGACACCACCCAGTACCTGGCCGGCGTCCGCGCCAGCTTCTGATCCGCGTTACAGCGCCTCAGATCCAGCGGGAGCCCTCGGGCTCCCGTTTTCATTCGCAACGGCCGCGCTGGTTACGCCTGCTCAGACCGGACGCAGCAACAGCCGCAGGTCCTTGCCCAGCATGCGCACATCGGCCAGCTCCAGCGGCACGGTCTGGGCCATCGTCGCGATCCCCAGCCCGGCCAGCAACGGCCGCGCGGCATCGCCCATCAGCAATGGCGCGATGTAGAGCAGCAGTTCGTCGACCAGCCCGGCCTGCAGCAGGGCACCACACAGGGTCGGCCCGGCTTCGACATGCACCTCGTTGATACCCCGGGCAGCCAGCAGCGCCATCACCGCCGCCAGATCGAAGCGGCCATCGGCCTGCAGCGGCGAGGGCACGAACTCGACCCCGGCCAGCACCGGTGCGGCCAGTGCCGGGTCATGCAGATACAACGTCGGCGCCCCGCCCTCACGCACCCGCACGCAATCCAGGGTGCGCAGCCGCGCGTCCAGCACCACCCGCAGCGGCGGCAGGAATTCGCCGTGTTCGGGCCGTGCGGTCAATGCCGGATCATCGGCCAGCACGGTCGCCGCACCGGTCAGGATGGCACCGGCCCGCGCCCGCCAGTGCTGCACGTCGGCCCGCGCCGCCTCGCCGGTGATCCATTTGGATTGGCCATCGGCCATGGCGGTGCGCCCGTCCAGACTGCCGGCCAGTTTGACCCGCACCAGCGGCCGGCCACGTTCGATCCGCGACAGGAAGCCGGCATTGAGCACGCGCGCCTGAGCGGCCATCAAACCTACCTCGACCGTGATGCCGGCCTGCCGCAGCAGGGCGAAGCCGCCGCCATCCACATCGGGAAACGGATCGGCCATCGCCGCCACCACCCGCGACACGCCCGCCTGGATCAGCGCCAGCGCGCACGGCGGCGTGCGCCCGTAATGCGCACAGGGCTCCAAGGTCACGTAGGCGGTGGCACCGCGTGCGCGCCCGCCGGCCTGGCGCAAGGCGAACACTTCCGCATGCGGCCCGCCGGCGCGCTGGTGCCAGCCCTCGCCCACGACCTCCTCACCCTGCGCGATCACACAGCCGACCATCGGATTGGGCCGTGTCGTCCACGCAGCGCGTTCGGCCAGACGCAGCGCGCGGGCCATCAGCAGGTGATCGTTGGCGGTGAAGTGGCTCATCGGGGACCTCATTACGTCAGCGGCCCATTGCCAGATGCGACAACGGACGAGGTGGCAGTGTATGCGCCGGCAGACCGTACTTGCAGTGCGGCACGTCTAGCGGCGACCGGTCTCCACCGCCATCACCGTGACCGCGAGCGGGCCCAGCGGCAGGCGGGCATGCACCTGCCAGCCCAGCGAGCGGTACCACGCCACCATCGGTGCTTCGCAGTACAGGTACAGCTCCGCAACGTCGAAAGCGGCGGCCTGGACGATGGCATGTTCCACCAGCGCCGCACCTACACCCCTGCCACGCGCCTCGGGTTTCACATACAGCGAGGCCAACCACGGCGACCAGCCGCGGATCTGCTCGTGATCGTCGTGCAGCAGGCTCACCGAGCCGAGCCAGGTTCCGGCGTCCATCGCCAACCAGGTGCAGGGAATGGCGTCGCGTTGCTGCGCCCGCAACTCGGCTTCGGCCTGGGCCACGCTCCAGTCCGGCAACAGATTGCCAAAGGCCTGGACGTGCGCGGCGGCCAGCGCCGGCACCAGAGCGGGGTGATCACGCAGATTGACGGTCAGCATCCGGATTCACGACCCGCCGTGACGCGCGGCCACTGCCACACCAGCGCTACGCCGCCTGGCACCGGATTCAACGCTTGGCGGGCTTCGCTGGGCGTCCATCCGCCGATGCGCCGTCTTCCAGCAGCGGGAGCTGGCCGTCAGCGGCCGGCATATCGCGTTCGAGCTTCTCGATCTCGTCGCGGAAATCGGCCACATCCTCGAAGCTGCGGTAGACCGAGGCGAAGCGCACATAGCCGACATGGTCGAGCTTGCGCAGCTCATCCATGACGAAACCACCGACCTTGATCGACGGCACTTCGCGCTCGCCACACATGCGCAGCTGATGCACCACGGCACGGACCGCCGCTTCGATCCGCTCCTCCGAGACCGGCCGCTTCTGCAGCGCGCGGTCGAACCCCACCCGCAACTTGCGTGCATCGAACGCCTCGCGCCCGCCATCGCTCTTGATGATGACCGGCAGTTTCAACTCGATGGTCTCGATCGTGCTGAAACGTTCACCGCACGCCTCGCAACCGCGGCGACGGCGGATGGTCGCGCCGTCTTCGGAAACGCGTGAATCGATCACGCGGGTGTCGTTGTGCTGGCAGAACGGGCAATGCATCTCTCTGGCCTTCAACATCGGGCGCCGGCAACGCGGCGCGGGAACCACTACAACGCAGATACAGCAAACCCCGGGATGGAGCAAGGCTGCCGGGCCCGGGGTTTGGCCACCATCACAGTGGCGATCCCTGCAATGACACAGCGCCGGCAAACCGCCGGCATCGGCGGCGCATCAGCCGTAGACCGGATACTTCTTGCACTGCGCGCTGACCGCATCGCGCACGCGGGCGATCACCGTCTCATCGGCCGGGGCATCGAGCACGTCGGCAATCCAGTTGGCCAGATCCACGCAGTCCTGCTCGAGGTAACCGCGGGTGGTCACCGCCGGGGTACCCAGGCGCAGGCCCGAGGTCACGAACGGCGAACGCGGGTCGTTGGGCACCGAGTTCTTGTTGACGGTGATGTGCGCCTTGCCCAGTGCGGCCTCCGCATCCTTGCCGGACACGTCCTTGCCGATCATGTCCACCAGCATCAGGTGGTTCTGGGTGCCGCCGGAAACGATCTTGTAGCCGCGCGCGATCAGCGTGGTCGCCATGGCCTGGGCATTCTTCACCACCTGCTGCTGGTAGGCCTTGAATTCCGGCTCCAGCGCTTCCTTGAAGGCCACCGCCTTGGCGGCGATGACGTGCATCAGCGGACCGCCCTGGATGCCCGGGAACACGATCGACTGCAGTTTCTTCTCGATCTCCTCGCCGGCGCCCTTGGCGATGATGATGCCGCCGCGCGGGCCGCGCAGGGTCTTGTGGGTGGTGGAAGTCACCACGTGGGCGTGTTCGATCGGATTCGGGTACACACCGGCAGCGACCAGACCGGCGACGTGCGCCATGTCCACGAACAGGTAGGCACCGACCTTGTCGGCGATAGCGCGGAAGCGCGCCCAGTCGACGATCTGCGAATAGGCGGAGAAACCGGCCACCACCATCTTCGGCTTGTGCTCCAGCGCCAGGCGCTCGACTTCGTCGTAATCGATCAGGCCCTGCTCGTTCACACCGTACTGGACGGCATTGAAGATCTTGCCCGAGGCATTGACCTTGGCCCCGTGGGTCAGGTGGCCACCGTGGGCCAGGCTCATGCCCAGGATGGTGTCACCCGGCTGCAGCAGCGCGAAGTACACGGCCTGGTTGGCCTGCGAGCCGCTGTGCGGCTGCACATTGGCGTAATCGGCGCCAAACAGCTGCTTGAGGCGGTCGATCGCCAGCTTCTCGGCGATATCCACGTACTCGCAGCCACCGTAGTAGCGCTTGCCCGGGTAGCCCTCGGCGTACTTGTTGGTCAGCTGGCTGCCCTGCGCTTCCATCACCAGCGGGCTGGCGTAGTTCTCGCTGGCAATCAGCTCGACATGGTCTTCCTGACGCTGGCACTCATCGGCGATGGCCTTGGCCAACTCGGGATCATAGGACTCGATACGGGCATCACGCGGGAACATCACAGCTCCTGGTACGGGGCGAGGGAGCTGCCGATTGTAGCGCTTCCGCCACCGCCACCGCCACCGCCCGCCAGCGGCGGTCCCGCCTGCAACCATTTCCCCTTCCCGCCACATATGAGGAAGGCGCCCCTGCGGGCGCCTTCCTGTAACCAGACCGGGACAAGGCTCAGTGGTTGAGCACGATGTCGGCGATGATGCCGGTGGCCATGGCCACCATCAGCATGTTGCCGCGGTCGTCGCGGATCCAGTGGTGGCCATGTCGCGGGCGGTGCAGGTGGTAGCGGTTGTAGTCATTGACCACATAGACCGGGCCGCCGTAGTAGTTGCTGTAGCGGTGCCCGCGCTCAAAGCCGTACGGGCGGTACACCACGCGCGGCGGGGCGTAATAGCGGCGGTCATTGCGCCGGGCGTCGCGGTAACCCTCGCGATAGCCGGAACTGTAGTGGCGGCGGTCATCGCGCCATTCGCGACGGTCATGGCCGTGCCCACGGCCGCGGTCATGACCACGGCCACGATCATCCCAGCCATGGCGCCCACGGTCGTGGTCATCGCGATCACCGGCAGCAAAGGCCGGAGCGGTGGCGCCGAACGCCAGCAGGGCGGTCATCGCGGCGACAACAAGGCGGTTCATCTTCATAGCTAGCCCTCGCTGGGTTGGTTGACGCTTCCCATAATGCTCACGTCGTCTGAACGAACTCCGGCTGGAAGCGGCTCCCGGCTTTCGTATTCATAAACCAGCAAGGGATTCCGGCACCGTCGGCCCCATCTGGCTTACGGCTATAATCGCTTATTCCCTTTTGCCTTGGGCCCAGTCCGTCATAGGACCGGGCACGGGCGTGCGCTACGGAGACTTCATGTCCTCGCAATACATCTACACCATGAACAAGGTGTCCAAAGTGGTCCCGCCGAAGCGGCAGATCATCAAGGACATCTCGCTGTCGTTCTTCCCGGGCGCCAAGATCGGCCTGCTGGGCCTGAACGGCGCCGGCAAGTCCACCGTGCTGAAGATCATGGCCGGCGTGGACACCGATTTCGAGGGCGAGGCCCGCCCGCAGCCCGGCATCAAGGTCGGCTACCTGGAGCAGGAACCGCGTCTGGACCCGGCCCAGACCGTACGTGAAGCGGTCGAGGAAGGCGTCGGCGAGGTGCTGCAGGCCCAGGCCGCGCTGGAAGCCGTGTACGCCGCCTATGCCGAGGAAGGTGCCGACTTCGACGCCCTGGCCAAGGAACAGGAGCGTCTGGAGGCGATCTTGGCCGCTGGCGATGCCCACACCCTGGAAAACCAGCTGGACGTGGCGGCCGACGCGCTGCGCCTGCCGCCGTGGGACGCGGTGATCGGCAATCTGTCCGGTGGCGAGAAGCGCCGCGTCGCGCTGTGCCGCCTGCTGCTGCAGAAGCCGGACATGCTGCTGCTCGACGAACCGACCAACCACCTGGACGCCGAGTCGGTGGAATGGCTGGAGCAGTTCCTGGCGCGCTACACCGGCACCGTGGTGGCCGTCACCCATGACCGCTACTTCCTGGACAACGCCGCCGAGTGGATCCTGGAACTGGACCGCGGCCGCGGCATTCCGTGGAAGGGCAACTACACCGAATGGCTGATGCAGAAGGACGAGCGCCTGAAGCAGGAAGACAACCAGGAAAAGGCCCGCCAGAAGGCGATCCAGAAGGAACTGGAGTGGTCGCGGCAGAACGCCAAGGGCGGCCGCACCAAGGGCAAGGCCCGTCTGGCCCGCCTGGAAGAGCTGCAGAGCGTTGACTACCAGAAGCGCAACGAGACCAACGAGATCTTCATCCCGCCGGGCGAGCGCCTGGGCAACTCGGTGATGGAGTTCAAGAACGTCTCCAAGAAGTTCGGTGACCGCCTGCTGATCGACAACCTGTCGATGATCATCCCGCCGGGTGCCATCGTCGGCATCATCGGTCCGAACGGCGCCGGCAAGTCGACCCTGTTCAAGATGATCACCGGCCAGGAAAAGCCGGATTCCGGCGAGATCGTGGTCGGCCCGACCGTCAAGCTGTCCTACGTGGACCAGAGCCGCGATGCACTGACCGGCAACCACAACGTGTTCCAGGAAATCGCTGGCGGCCTGGATATCCTCAACATCAACGGCATCGAGATCCAGTCGCGCGCCTACATCGGCCGCTTCAACTTCAAGGGCCAGGACCAGCAGAAGATGGTGGGCTCGCTGTCCGGTGGTGAGCGTGGCCGCCTGCACATGGCCAAGACCCTGCTGCAGGGCGGCAACGTGCTGCTGCTCGACGAACCGTCCAACGACCTGGACATCGAAACCCTGCGTGCACTGGAAGATGCGCTGCTGGAGTTCCCGGGCAACACCTTCGTGATCTCCCATGATCGCTGGTT
Organism: Stenotrophomonas pictorum JCM 9942; assembly: GCF_001431585.1. Taxonomy (NCBI): domain Bacteria; kingdom Pseudomonadati; phylum Pseudomonadota; class Gammaproteobacteria; order Lysobacterales; family Lysobacteraceae; genus Stenotrophomonas; species Stenotrophomonas pictorum. The sequence goes on from NZ_LLXS01000021.1 coordinate 59,161, forward strand.
CCTGGACCGTATCGCCACGCACATCATCGCTTTCGAAGGCGACTCGCACGTGGAGTTCTTCCAGGGCAACTACCGCGAGTACGAAGAGGACAAGAAGCGTCGCCTCGGCGACGATGCCGGTCCCAAGCGTCTGCGCTTCAAGGCGCTCAAGTAACACCCGCCGGACGGCCGCCCAGTGCGGCCGTCCGCTTTTGTACGGGCCACAAACCTCCTGCCTCCCCCCTGTGCCGGAAAGCCGCCATGTCCCTGTTCGACCGCCTGTTCAAGCTCCACCAGCACGGCACCAGCGTGCGCACCGAAGTGCTGGCGGGGCTGACCACCTTTCTGACGATGTCCTACATCGTCTTCGTCAACCCCGAGATCCTCGGCACCACCGGCATGGACCCGGGCGCGGTGTTCGTCTCCACCTGCCTGGCGGCGGCCATCGGCTCGACAGTGATGGCACTGGCGGCCAATTTCCCGGTCGGCATGGCCCCGGGCATGGGCCTGAACGCCTTCTTCGCCTTCACCGTGGTCGGCGCGGCCGGGCTGCCGTGGCAGCAGGCGCTGGCCGCGGTGTTCATTTCCGGCGTGGTGTTCTGGGTGCTGTCGCTGACCGGCATCCGCGCCTGGCTGGTGGCCGGTATTCCCGCCTCGCTGCGTTCGGCGATCGTGGCCGGCATCGGCCTGTTCCTGGCAATCATCGCGCTGCAGAAATCGCAGGTGATCATCGCCAATGAAGACACCATGCTCACCTTGGGCAAGCTCGACAGCGCGCCGCCGCTGCTGGCCCTCGGGGGCTTTTTGCTGATCGCGATCCTGGAAGCGCGCAAGGTGCGCGGCGCGATCCTGATCGGCATCCTCGCCGTGACCGGCATCGCCTGGGCGATCGGCCATGTGCAGTACGGCGGGCTGGTGTCGCTGCCGCCGAGCCTGGCGCCGACCTTCCTGCAGCTGGATATCCCCGGCCTGCTGCACCACGACGGCGGCGCGCCGCTGGCGGTGCTGATGCAGGTGGTGCTGGTGTTCGTGCTGGTGGAGGTGTTCGACGCTACCGGCACCCTGTATGGCGTGGCCGGACGGGCCGGGCTGCTGAAACTGGCCGATGGCAACAAGCGCTTCGGCCGCGCCCTGCTGGCCGACAGCAGCGCGATCGTCGCCGGCTCGCTGCTGGGCACCAGTTCGACCACCGCCTTTGCCGAGAGCGCCTCGGGCGTCCAGGTCGGTGGTCGCACCGGACTGACCGCGCTGGTGGTAGCCGCACTGTTCCTGGGCGCGCTGCTGTTCTCGCCGCTGGCGGCGATGGTGCCGCCCTACGCCACCGCGCCGGCGCTGCTGTTCGTGGCCGGACTGATGCTGCGCGAGCTGGTCGAGGTGAAGTGGGACGACCTGACCGAATCGGTACCCGCGGCGCTGTGTGCGCTGGCGATGCCGTTCACCTACTCCATCGCCAACGGCCTGGCGTTCGGCTTCATCGCCTACGCCGCCCTCAAGGCCGGCACCGGCCGCTGGCGTGAAGTGCGCCCGGCGGTGTGGCTGGTGGCCGGGCTGTTCGTGCTGCGCTTCGCGCTGGAGTGATCGGCGCGCAAGCGCAGTGAAACAAACCCGCCGGAGGGCGGGTTTGTCATTTATTGGACCGCGAACACCTGGCGCAGGTAGGTCAGGTAGTTGGGGTCATCGCACATGCTCTTGCCCGGCGAATCGCTGAGCTTGGCCACCGGCTGGCCGTTGCAGCGGACCATCTTGATGACGATGTTCAGCGGGGTCGGCCCCAGATCGTTGGTCAGATTTGTGCCCACGCCGAAGGCGACCTGACAGCGCCCGCGGAAATACTCGTACAGCTGCATCACCTTCTGGATGTCCAGGCCGTCGCTGAACACCAGCACCTTGCTGGCCGGGTCGACGCGGTTGGCCTTGAAGTGCGCCAGCATGCGGTCGCCCCACACAAACGGGTCGCCGGAGTCATGGCGCACACCGTCGAACAGTTTGCAGAAATACATGTCGAAATCGCGCAGGAACGCATCCAGCCCGACCACATCCGACAAGGCGATACCCAGATCACCGCGATACTCGCGCGCCCAGGACTCCAGCGCCGCCACCTGCGAGTCGCGCAGCCGCGGCCCCAGCGCCTGGAACGCCTGCAGGTATTCATGCGCCATCGTGCCGTGCGGGGTCATGCCGTAGATGCGGGCGAAATGCACGTTGCTGGTGCCGACGAACTGGCTGCCCAGCGCCTCGCGCAACATCGGCAGCATGTGCCCGTGCCACTGCCGCGAATAGCGCCGGCGCGAACCGTAGTCGGCGATGCGGCACAGCTCGAAGCCGGGCGTGTCCCGCAACAACGCGGTCTTGGCCTGCAGGCGGCGCTCGCCCTCAGCGAAATCCGGCAGGCCGGCATTGCGGAACCAGACTTCATTGATGATCGCCAGCAACGGCACTTCGAACAGGATCGTGTGCAGCCAGGGCCCGGTGATGTCCAGCTCGATCTCGCCGGGCACCGTCGGCGAGGCGCGCAGCGCGATGTACTTGCGATCCAGATGGAACAGCCCGAGGAAGTCGACGAAGTCCGGCTTCACGAAGCGCAGCGTGCGCATGTAATCCAGCTCGTCGGTGCTGAAATGCAGGCTGCACAGGTGGTCGATCTCGGTGTTGATCTGGTCCAGGTACTGCGCCAGATCGATGCCCGGAGTCCGGCACTTGAAGCGGTACTGCACCAGCGCGCCCGGGTACTGGTGCAGCACGGCCTGCATCATGGTGAATTTGTAGAGGTCGGTGTCGAGCAGGGACTGGATGATCATGCCGGCATTATGCGCCGGGCCTGCGTGAGCCCGCCTGAAAGCCGGGTTCAGCGAAGCAGCAGACGCGGCAGCTGCAACGCGGCGTGTGCCCAGATCGCGCACCAGACCCCGGCCCGTACCGGCAGCGGGCGCTGCGCGGCCTCGAACTTGCGGAAATAGCGCCACAGCCCGCGGTGCTTGTGCCACTCCACGAAGTACGGCCGCGCGCGGCTGGAGACACCGCGCACATGCAGCACCTTCAGCTCGTTGGCGATGGCCACCGTGGCGCCGGCTTCGCGCGCACGCCGGCACAGGTCCAGATCCTCGGCATGCAGGCGATAGCCGGCATCCCAGCCGCCCAGCCGCACGAACAGGTCGCGCGGCATCAGCAGCAGCGCACCGGACAGCGCCTGCACCACCTGCAACGGCTGCGCGGGATCGGCCGGCACCGCAAGCCGCGAGCCCCGCCCCGGATGGCGCAGCATTGCGGCGAAATCCGGATCGCGGCGGCGCACCGCGGCATCGGCCTGGCCGGCCTCATCGACCTGCTCCACGCCCAGCAGACAATCGCCCAGCTGCGCGCCCAGCGCACGCAGCTGCGCAAGCGTGGACGGCTCGACCATCAGGTCCGGGTTGATGAAGGCCAGCCACGGCGCCTGGCAGTCCTGCGCGCCCTGGTTGCAGGCGGTGGCGAAGCCGGGATTGTCCGGATTGGCGATGAAGCGCACGCGCGGATCGGCCAGGGCATGGCGCTGGGCGATGGCCAGCGAACCGTCATCGGAATCGTTGTCGACCACGCGGATCTCGGCCACCTCCCGCGCCGCGCGCAGCCGCTGCAGGCATTCGTCCAGCGTGCTCGCACTCTGGTAGCTGACAACAACAACGGCAATCGAATCGCTCACACCGGCTCCGCGCCTGGAAGGGAAGCACAGGCCTCGAACAGGTCGCGCTGGGCGTCGGGCATTATCGCCTGCGCGCACCGCTGCTGCAGCTGGCCGCGATGGGCGTACAGCGGGTCGTCCATCAGGAACGAGGCCAGGCGCGCGGTCCAGACCGGCCAGCGCGTGGCCAGCACCTCCATGTCACCCGCGGCCGGCCGGCCCTCCTGCAGGCGGCCGACAAAGGCGGTGTCACAGAGCACGTTGCGCCAGCCCAGGCCACTCATGCGCAGGCTCAGATCCACCAGCGCCGCATACCAGGAACCATAGCTGTGGGTATCCAGCCCGCCGGCGCGGCGGCGCGCACTGCCACGGATCAGCACCGCATGGGTCACCGCCGAAGGCAGCTCCGGGTGCAGCAGCGGCATCGCCGCACAGGCCAGGGCCAGACGCGCCGGCTCGGCCGGCAGCGGATTGACCTCACCCACGCGCGGCCAGGCGGTGGTTTCGCCGGCATTGCTCCACGGTGTGGCCGTGGCAATGGCGGCATCGCGCGCCAGACAATCGCTCAATTGCGCCAACCAGCCCGGGTGCGGAATCGCGTCCGGCGCCAGCACCACCACGTCGGCATCGCCGCAGGCGCTGAGCATCTGGTCCAGGTGCGCGACCTCGCCGATCGCACGCGGACGCCGCGTGTACTCGGCCTGCAGCTGCGTGCCTGCCAGCCAGTGCTCGATCACCGCCTGCGCGCGTGGTCCGGCCTGGCCGTCATCGGCCAGCCATACGGAAGTCCCGGCGGGCGTGGCCGCTTCCAGCGCGCCCAGACAGGCATCGAGCGCGGCCTCGTCCACGCCCACCGGCAACAGGATGACCGGCAGCGCCATGCTCAGCGGCGCGCCTTCGGGCCCAGCGGGTCCAGCGCGCGGAACTTGCTGCCGTATTCGTCGGTGAGGTTCCGCGCTTCCTGCGGATTGCGCACGATGCTCGGCGTCAGCAGCACGATGACTTCACTGCGCCGGCTGTTCTGGGTCTTGCGGCCGAACAGGCCACCGATCACCGGCAGCCGGCTCAGCCCGGGAAAGCCCGAGGAACCCTGGGTGGAACTGTCTTCGATCAACCCGGCCAGCATCACCGTGTCCCCGGCATTGACCGCGGCCTCGGTCTTCATGCGGCGGGTGTTGATGCGCACGTTGCCGTTGGCGTCGGGCTCGCCTTCCGGGGAGCTGACCTCCTGCACGATGTCCAGAAACACCATGCCGTCGCGGGTGACACGCGGGCGCACTTTCAAAATGGTGCCGGTTTCCAGGTACTGCACCTGCGCGTACTGGTTGTCGCTGATGCCCGAGACCGAGACCGAATAGACCGGTATCTTGCTGCCGACATTCAAGGTGGCGATGGCGTTGTTGCGCACGAACAGCGAGGGCGTCTGCAGCAGGCGCACATCGGTGACCTGGTCCAGTGCGCTGATCACCGCCGCGGCGTTCTTGCCCAGGAAGGTCCAGCTCAGCCCACCGCCGCCCTGGCCATCACCGGGCACCAGCGCGCCGGCGATGTCGCCCCAGATGCCGCGTCCCAGCGCCGAGGGCAGACCGGCGCCGCCGTTGGCCGGGGTGGCATTGACCGCCTGTTCGAAATACCAGTTCACGCCGTAACTGAGTTCACCGGTCAGCGCGACCTCGGCCACCTGGGCCTCGATATGCACCTGCAGCGGCATCACGTCGAGCTTCTCGACCACCTCGCGGATCGAACGCCAAGCCTGCGGGGTGGAACGCACCAGCAGGGTGTTGGTTTCCTCCACCGCCGAGACACCGACGCGGTCGCCCTCCACTTCCAGGGTCACCGCACCATTGCCCGACGCCTGCGGTGACAGCGCCAGCGGCTGTCCACCATCGCCGCCCATCCCACCGGTATCGCCCTGGCCCAGCGTGTCAGCGGGATCGGCCGAGGGATCGGTGGTGCCGCGTCCCTCCAGAGTCATCGGCGTGGCGCCAGGCGCCAGCGACACACCGCGCTGCCCGGCGGAACCACCGGCACCGGCGCCGAACACTTCGGCCAGACGCTCGGCCAGATCCCGGGCCTTGATGTACTTCAGCTCGTAGGAGAACAGGCGGGCGTTGCCGCCGGCACTGTCGATGCGGTCCAGCCACTGCTGGATCTGGTCCAGGTAGCGCGCCTGCGGGGTGATCACCAGCACCGCGTTGGCGTTGTCCAGCGGCATGAAGCGGAACATGCCGGCACTGGGCGTCTTGCTGTCCTGCCCGAACACCTTTTCCAGATCACCGGCCACCTGCGAGGCGCGCCCGGACTGGATCGGGAACACGCCCACCGACATGCCCGAGAGCCAGTCCACATCGAAGATCTCGACCGTGCGCAGGTAGTTTTCCAGCTCGGTGCGGGTGCCGCCCAGGGTGATCACGTTGCGTGAGCCGTCGATGCCGACGATCGCGTTCGGGCGCGCGTACGGCTCCAGCACCTTTTTCATTTCGCTGGCCGAGATGTAGTGCAGCGGCACCACCCGCACTTCGTAGCCGCGCGCGGCCGAGGCCGGCGCGGTACTGGGCGCCACGGTCCCGGCCAGCGACTGTTCGGCCGGCACGATGTTGTAGCGGCCGCCGCTGTAGATCAGCCGCGCGTTGTTCCAGCCCAGCACCATCTCCAGCAGGTTCAGCGCCTGCGCCGGCGAGACCGGTTTGGGCGTGGCCAGCGTGACCGTGCCCTGCACGCCGGGCGCGATGACGTAGTTCTGGCCGAGCATGTCGCCGAGGATCGCCTTGGTGACGGCCTGCACCGATTCCCCTTCGAAATTGAACACCGCCGTACCGTTGCCGGCCGCGGCCAGCGACGGAGACGGGGCCGACGCCGCCGCCCGGTTGATCACGGTGCCGTTGCCGCGGCGGATCACCGCGCGGCTGCCGGTGTCGTCGGCCTGTGGCACCTCGGCCGCTTCCAGCGCCGAGGTCCGCGCGGGCTTGCCAGGCGCGGCGGTGACAACGGGAGCCTGGGCGTTGCGACGGATGTCCGGCACCGGCGCCGTGCTGGCGCAGGCGCTGAGCGCGCCGATCAACAGGGAAAGGGAAACAATGCGTGACGTCATGCCTGCACTCTACGGGTTCTGGCTGCCGGAGCTGCCGTTTGATTGCTGCTGCGCCTGCTTGCGCCGGGCCTGGATGCGTTCGCGGATCGACCTGATCTCGGCCGCGCCGGGCATCGGCACCGCCGCATCGGAATCGGCCGCTGCCGGCGGGATGGCCTCCACCGGCGGGGCCGCCGGCGGAAGCGTGCCGGCCGCTGCGGCATCGGCGGCGGCGTTCCCGCTGCCGTTGAACACCTGCAACTGCAGCTGCAAGGTACCCGGCGGCCCCGACACCACCGCGCTGCGCGGCGCCAGGGACAGCAACTGCCAGCCGGCCACCGGTTCGCCGCCCAGCCGCAGGCGCAAGGACTGGCCCTGATCGGTGGTCAGCGTTGCCAACGCCGTGCCGGGAGCCATCAACACGCCGGTCAGCCGCACCGCTGTCGCTGCCTGGCCGTCCGCCTCCAGAACAAACGGGTGCGGCTGGCGGTCCGGCGCGAACAGCGGACGCGAGGTGGCGGCGGCGTAATCGCCCGCCGGCCCGAGCCGGTCTGGAGCGGGCGCCGGGATCCGCGGAAGGGCCGGGGCGCCCCGGTCATCGGCCGGCCCCGGCAGCCGGCTGCCGAGCCCGCACAGCGTGGCGATCCACCCCAGCAGTGCCCATGCCGCCAGCGTCGCCAGCCACCAGGTCCGCAATCCAGCCACGTCAGGGCGCATGCACCGCTCCTGCCGCCGGCCCGTGCGGTTGCGGGCGCAGATAGCCGGCCAGCTCGAAGGCCGCATCCAGTCCGCCGCCACTGGCGCCCGGCGGCGTGGCGGCGGGTTGGGCGAGGATATCCAGACGGGTGAGCTCCAGATAAGGACTGCCACTTTCCAGGGCATGCAGCACGGCGATCAGCTCGCGGTTGCCGCAGCGCAGCCGCGCCTGGATCGCAACGCGCACGAAGCGCCCGCTGTGATCGGCCGGCAACGGCGAGCGGTCACTGATCGCGCAGCTGCGATTGCCCGGACTGGCCTGGCGCACCGCCGTTTCCAGCCGCTGCACCAGCGCCGAGGCCGCCCGCTCGGGCGATAGCTCATCCATGAACCCGGGTTGCAGGGCCAGTTGCTGTTGCGCCTGTTGCAGGCGCTGGGCGATCTGCGGCGCCTGCCGCAACTGCAGGGCGATGCGCTGCTGGCGTTCCTGCAACGCCGCCACCTGCGCATCCACCTCCTGCAACGGCCGGATGAACAGCGGATGGATCAGCAGCAGATAGACCAGCGCCAGCGCCAGCAACAGCAGCGCCAGGGCCAGCCAGCGGTCACGGCGTGTGGGGGACAGCGCCATCGGCGGTCTCCATCACGGGCGGTTGCAGCTCGGCAACGAGCGTGAAGCGGTCACGGCCGCCCGTCGATTGCAACACGCCGGTCAATGCCGGTGTCTTCCAGTGCGGAGAATCCTCCAGCAGCGGCACCAGCGCCGAAGCGCTGCCACTGAAGCCGATCAGCTGCAGGCGGCCATTTTCCACGTCCAGTTTTTCAACCCAGGTGTCTTCCGGCAGTCGCAGGCTCAATTCGTCGAGCAGCCCGGTCATCGCCACCTGCTGCGTGCCGCGTTGCGTGAAAAACGCCTGTCCATCGAGCAGATCCTGCAACTGCTGCGGCTGCGCGGAAACCGCGCGCGCGCGCGCCGCCAATCCGTCGACCTGGGTGGCCAGCGCCGCGGCCGCCTGCCGGCGGTTGTCCAGCAACTGCCAGCCGGCCAACACCAGCATGACCAGCGCCGCGAGCAGCAGCAGGCGATTGAACCGTCGCAGCGGTTGCTGCCGCTGCCGGCGCTGCGCCAGCGGCAGCAGATTCACCGCCAATGGCTCGCCATCGGTATCCAGCACGTCCACCCCGTCGAGCTGGCCGGCCCAGGCCTCGCGCGGCGACATCAGCGTTTCCAGCTGCTGCCGCGGCACCACCACCAGCTCCACCTCCAACGGTCCGTCGCCATGACGCGACACCACCCGCACATCGAAGAACACCTGGTCGGCGGAAAAAGGCGTCTGCCGGTCGATCTCGAAGCGCACCACTTCCCGCAGCCGGGTCTCGGCCGCGGCCGGCAACTGCAGGCGCCGACGTAGCACCGCCGCGGCGGGCAGCACCGCAACGCGGGGCAGCGCGCGCTCCTGCGCCGGCAAGGCCGACTCCAGCACCGCCGGTGTCACCGGCGCCACCAGCCGCTGCAGCGGCACGGTCCGGCCGGCCCGGCAGCGCGAAACCTGCACCGCGTCAGGCGCTGGCGACAACAGCAGGCGCGCGTCCGAACAACCCAGCAAGACCCGCCATTGCGCCGGCAGCCAGGACAGCAGGGCACGCGACCACCAGTGCCGGAAACCTCCGATCCCTGGTGCAAGGTTTGCCCCCAGCTTTTCCAGACTTCCCCGCACCGCCGTCATCGTGCCGCCGCTCCCTGTTCCCAGCGTATTACCGTGTAGCCGCCTGTCCCCGCGCCGCTGCCTGCGCGGACCACCGCGCGCAGCACCACCTGACGCTCGCTGCCGAGCTGCACCCGGCTGTCGATACTATAAGTGCCGTTGCCGGCCGATGCCGGCGGCGCGGGCGAAGTTCCATCGATGACGGCCATGGGGCCCCGCTCACGTGCGGCGATGACCTGCGCGGCATCCAGCCCCATTGCGGTCAATACCGGCGCGGCGGTAAAACGGACGTCCGGCTGCGGAGTGCCGAACACCGTCACCAGCGGCGCCAGCCGCGTGTACAGCGCCGCATCCATGCCCAGCAGCAGCTGCAGCTCGCCGACAGTCTCGAACGGTGCGTTCTTGGCGCCATACGGCAGACCGGCGGCAGCGTAGTCACCCGACTCGGCGCCCCCAGCCGGTTGCAGCAGTTCATCGCGATCGCGCCAGTCGACCATCGCCCCGGCCAGTTGCGAGGCCCGCGCCGGCTCCACCGCCAGCGCGCGCAGCAGCCCTTCCAGCAACGGCCGCTCGGCCAGGTTCAGATCGACCTTGCCGGTTTCAGCCACGATCCGCAGCTCCACGGTGCGGCCATCAAACTGCCAGCGATAGGGACGCCCATCGGCCTGCCACGCCGGCCGCAGCGGATCGGGCCGCAGGCGCGAGAGCGCATATTCCAGACCGGCGCGCGCGGTCTGCTGACCGGCGGCCATCTGCGCAAGCACCCGGCCCTGCAGGTATTCCACCTTGGCGGTGAGCGCGAACGTGCCGATGGTCGCGGCCAGCAACGCCACCACCCACAACACCAGCACCAGTGCGGCGCCACGCGACCTCATCGCCATCCCCCGGCACGGCCGTACTGCGGCGGGGCCACCAGCAGCGGCGGCCAGGCAGGTCCCTGCTGCGGAATGATCTCGATGGATACCAGCACCGGCAGCCGCGCCGGCGTTGCCCACTGCTCCTGCCAGTCCATCAGCGCACCGGTCCGCGGATCACGACCGCGGTAGCGCAACCGTACCGCCTTCAATCCATCGACCAGCAGCTCGGCGCCACGTACCGGTTGCTCTTCAATGCGCGTGCCGGCCTGCAGCAGGGTCAGCGAGACCGTCAGCCGCAACGCCTGTCCGTCGTCCTGAACCTCCAGCTCATGCAGGTAGGGGCCCCCGCGGCCGAGATAATCCGGCACCTCGGCGACAAACTGCAGATGCCGCGCATCGCCGATGAACACCGGTGCGGTGCCGGTTTCAGGATCGACGGCGCCGATCGCCAGCGGCATCGCCGCGCTCAAGCGCCGGCGCAGGAAGCCATCGACCGCGCGCATCCGTTCGTTGCCGCTGGCGATGGTCTCACCGCGGGTACTGACCGCCAGTGTCGAGCGCACCGCGGCGAACGCCAGCGCCATGCCGGCGGCAAGCAACACCGTGGCCAGCAGGATTTCGATCAGGGTGAAGCCGCCCATCGCACGTGACCGTGATCTCATGGCACCCCCTCGGCAATCGCCGGGCTGCGCAGTCGCAACGTGCGCCAGCGCAACTGCTCGGTCGGTGCCTGGCCCCAGCGCACCTGCAGATCCAGCTGCCACAGCGCCGCGTCCGGCGCGGTCTGGCGCGGCTCCAGGTAAGGCGTCACCTCCAGCGTCCAGCGATAGCGGCCCTGCTCCCAGTCGCCCTGGCGCCGTCCCGCCGCCAATGGGGCCTCGATACCGGCCGCCGTCAGCAGCGACTGTGCATGCAAGGCCGCGCGCCCATGCGCGTCGGCCGTGCGCACCTGCCGCGCGGCCCCGGACAGGCTGCCCAGCAGCAGGGTCATCGCCAGCGCCAGCAACGCGAACGCGACGATCACCTCGATCAGCGAATAACCGCGCTGCTGCTTCATCGCGCCGCATCCGCGCGCACCGGGCCCGAGCTCACCTCACCGGTGATCCAGCTCACATCCACCCGCCACACCGCACTGCCCGAACTCAGCTCGATACGCCCGCCGGTGGAGGCGCCGTCTTCAAAAAAACCGATCACGCCTTCGTCAGTGCGCGCCTGTGCCTGACGGGCACCGGCAAAGCGCACCGCCAGGGCGGCCGGCAGCTGGCCATCACGCCCGCCAGCGGCCTGCCAACGGCGCGTGCGCGGATCGATGCTGAAGCGCTGCGGCACGCCGCTGACGACAGCCTGGGTGCGGGTATGCCGCAGCTGCGCGGCCACCTCCTTGCCGGCCGAACGCAGGCGCATGCCGGCCAGCCCGCCGTTCATCGCCATCGCCGCGATCAGGCCGATGGCCGCCATCAAGGCCAGCACCAGCAGCATCTCCAGCAACGACATGCCCGCCACCGCGGGCCGGCGGTACGCGCGACGCGGCCGCTGATGCGGAAAAACAGGCGCGGACAGCGTGGGCATCGGTCTTACTCGACGCTGATGTCCGCGTCGTAACTGCTGCCACCGGGGCGGCCGTCCTTGCCCAGACTTTTCAGATCGAACGGGCCGGCTTCGCCCGGCACCCGGTACTCGATGGCATGACCCCACGGATCATTGAACTCGCTGGGTTTTGCATACGGCCCCAGCCAGCCGCTGACCCCGGCCGGCTGCGCGGCCAGATCCTCGAGCTTGGCCGGCAGCCGGCCGGTATCGAGCTGGAAGTTCTCCACCTTGCCGGCCAGGGTCTGGATCTGGGTCTTGGCCAGATTGGCTTTGCCACGGTCCGCCCCGCCCAGTACGCGACTGCCGACCACGGTAAGCACCGCGCCGATCAACACGATGACGATGATGATTTCCAGCAGGCTCATGCCCGCCTGGTGGCGGCGCGCGTGCGGTGCTCGTTGGGTGCGTCTCATGACAGTCTCCACAGTTGCGGCATTTTCCGGATTCAGCCGATGGCATTGGTCAGGTCGTACAGCGGCACCAGCACGGCGATGATCACCATGCCGACCACCGCCGCCAGCAGCAGGGTGATCACCGGCACGAGCGCGGCAAGCAGGCGGTCGATGGCCCGCGCGGTTTCCTGTTCGAAGGTGTCGGCGGTCTTGTGCAGCATGCTTTCCAGCGCGCCGGACTCCTCGCCCACCTGGATCATCTGCAGCGCCAGCCGCGGGAACCGGCCATTGCGGCCCAGCGCGGCGGACAGGCCGATGCCGTTTTTCACGTCCTCACGGGCGGCGCCGACATCGGCGGCCAGCGCGCGATTGCCCAGCACATTGCGGGCGATCCCCAGCCCGGCCAGCAGCGGCACGCCGTTGTGCAGCAAGGTGCCCAGCGTGCGCGCCAGCCGCGCGGTTTCCAGCTTGCCCAGCAACGGGCCGACCATCGGCCGCCGCAGCAGCCAGCCGTCAAAGGCCAAGCGGAAATCCGGATCGCGCCGTTTGCGTTCGACCCACAGCAGCGCCAGCGCCGGCACCACCAGCAGCACGATCCACCCCTCGCGCACCAGCAGACCCAGCTGCAGCACCGCCCGGGTGAACCACGGCAGCGCCACCTCCAGACTTTCATACATCTGCGCGAACTGCGGCACCACGTAGCCGAGCAGGAACAGCAGCGCCAGCCCCACCACCAGCAGCAGGATCGCCGGGTAGATCAGCGCGTTGATCACCCGCCCCTTCAACTGCTGGCTGCGCTCCAGATAATCGGCCAGCCGCTGCAGCGTTTCATGCAGACTGCCGCCGGCCTCACCGGCGCGCACCATGTTCACGTACAACCGCGAGAACACCCCGTGCTGATGCTCCAGCGCCTGCGACAGCGGTGCACCGGCGCGCACCGTCTGGCGGATATCGCCGATCACCCGCTGCTGGGCCGCATCCTCGGGCGTCTCCAGCAGAATCGACAACGCCCGGTCCAGCGGCTGCCCCGCCCCCAGCAAGGTGGCCAGCTGCTGGGTGAACCGCACCAGCGCGGCGCCATCGAACGGACGCCGGCGCCACGGCTTCCAGCCGCCGCCCGCGACACCCGAACCACTGGACAGGCGCACCTCGACCGGCAGATGGCCCTGTTCCTGCAGGCGCGCGACCACCTCGCTGTCGCTGGCCGCTTCCTGCTGCCCGTCGAGCAGCTCGCCGCGCGTATCCAGCGCCTTGTAGCGGTACAGCGGCATCAGCAATGCGTCTCCGGATGGAGCGATCCCAGACAACGGCTCATGCGTCCTCCGTCACCCGCAGCACTTCTTCCAGCGTGGTTTCGCCACGCAGGGCTTTGCCGATGCCGTTCTCGTACATGGTGCGCATGCCGGCCGCACGCGCGAGCTGCTCGATCTCGCCCATGCCCGCCTTGCGCATCACCGCACCGCGCAGCGCATCGTCCATCACCAGGAATTCGACAATGGTCGTGCGGCCCAGATAGCCGGTAGGTGCCAGCGCCGAGGGCTGCGGCCGGTACAGGTGGATCTCACCCTGCGGCTGGAAGCGGCGCAGGTCGAAGCGTTCGATTTCTTCCGGCGATGCTTGATAACGCAAGGCGTGGGTCGGCTCCAGCCGCCGCACCAGACGCTGGGCCAGGATGCCGTTGATGGTGGAGGTGAGCAGGTAATCCTCCACGCCCATGTCCAGCAGCCGGGTGATGCCGCCGGCGGCGTTGTTGGTATGCAGGGTGGACAGCACCAGATGGCCGGTGAGCGCGGACTGGATGGCGATGCGCGCGGTTTCCACATCGCGCATCTCGCCGATCATGATGATGTCCGGGTCCTGGCGCACGATGCTGCGCAGCGCGCTGGCGAAATCCAGCCCGATCTGCGGCTTGGCCTGGATCTGGTTGATGCCTTCGAGCTGGTACTCGACCGGGTCCTCGACGGTGATGATTTTCACCTGGTCGGTGTTGAGCTGGCTCAGCGCGGTGTACAGCGTGGTGGTCTTGCCCGAGCCGGTCGGACCGGTGACCAGCAGGATGCCGTGCGGCTGCTCCAGCACCTTGCGGAACTGCGGCAGGAAGGCCTCGTCAAAGCCCAGCCGCTGGAAGTCGAACACCACCGTCTCGCGGTCCAGCAGGCGCATCACCACGCTTTCGCCATGCGCGGTGGGCATGGTGCTCACGCGCAGGTCCAGCTCCTTGCCCTGCACCCGCAGCATGATGCGGCCGTCCTGCGGCAGCCGCCGCTCGGCAATGTTGAGCCGCGCCATGATCTTGATACGGCTGATCACCGCGGCGGTGAGATTCACCGGCGGGCTCTCGCCATCGACCAATACGCCGTCGACGCGGTAACGCACCTTCAGGCGGTTCTCGAACGGCTCGACATGGATGTCCGAGGCGCGCAGCTCCACCGCCCGCTGGATCAGCAGATTCACCAGCCGGATCACCGGCGCTTCGGAAGCCAGATCGCGCAGGTGCTCGATGTCATCGAGCGGCGCAGCCTCGCCATCGGTCGATTCCAGCAGTGCATCCATCGCGCTGCGGCCCTGGCCGTGCCAGCGTTCGATCAGGTCGGCGATCTCGCTGCGCACGCCGACCGCCGGTGCGACCTCGCAGCCGGTGGCCAGCTGGATCGCTTCGATCGCGTAGCGGTCATAGGGATCGGCCATCCACAACGCGATACGCCCGCGCTGCTCGCCCAGCGGCAAGACATGGAACTGTTTGAGAAAGCGCAGCGCGATCGGTTGCACATCCTCGACCAGCTCGGGCGGCGCGGTTGGCACGTCTTTGACCCCCAGCAGGCGCAGGCCAAGCACCTGCGCGCAGGCGTCGGCATGATCGCGCTCGGATACCAGTCCCAGCCGTGCCAGCAACCCCAGCAGATCGCCGCCGGCATCGCGCTGCAGTTGCCGCGCACGCAGCAGATCCGGCTCTTTCAGCCGGCCCTGGGCCAGCAGCAGCTGGATGATGCGTTCGGCAGGCGCAAGAGTGGCGTCGTTGGCTACCGCGTTCACGCAATCCTCCTGTGTTGCCGGAACTTTAGCAGTTCGCCCGCGCGTTCCGTCCGCGCGCAGCAACCGATGGCGCATATAAAGGAAACCCCGGCAATGCCGGGGTTCCCGGATACCACCGTCGATCACTTACTGGCGTGCCACCAGGCTCACCCCGCTGTAGGCCGAAGCCCCCACCAGCTTGATGTAGTAGGTCCCCGCCGCCGGCGCGGTGAAGCGCACCGTCTCGCTGTTGCCGGCGCGCGCGGACTTGGCGTCGAATACGGTGCTGCTCGGCTCCTCGCCCAGGCGGACGTACAACGAGACATTGCCGGTACCGCCGTAGGTGAGGATGCTCAGCACCGCGCCGGCCTGTGCCTGGAAGCTGTACAGCGCTTCGCTGCCGGCCGCACCGGCCAGACCGGACACCACCACCTTGTTGGTCAGCGGCGTGGCGACCGGGCCGCAGGTGTCCACCGCCGGATCGCACGGCACCTCCAACGCCTTGTCCAGCGCGGCTTTGGCATTGACGATACCGCTGCCGATCGGTGTGGCGGCCGGGATGGTCACCGGGAACGGCCGCGCGGTCTGTTTCAGCAGCGCTTCGAGCTGGGCCGGGGTGAGGATGTCGCGATTGGCTGCTGCCAGTGCCCCCTGCACCAGCGCGCCCACCGCGGCGACATGCGGCGAGGCCATCGAGGTGCCGCCCATGCCCATATAGCTGTAGGCGCCGGAGGTGGGCGTGGTCGTGCCGTTGTAGCCGGCCTGCCAGACATAGCCGCCCGGATTGCCGTCGACCCCGCCGCCACCGCCGGGACCGGACAGATCCACCACCGCACCATAGTTGGAGTACGAGGCGATGCCACCGGTAATACGGGTCGCGCCCACCGCAACCACGTTGTTGCAGCTGGCCGGACGGTAGTTGCCGGCGTTGGCCGCGCTGTTGCCTGCGGCCACCACCACGGTGGTGCCACGCGACACCGCGCCGTTGATCGCATCCTGGTAGACGCTGCCGCAGGTGCCGTTGCCACCCAGACTCATGTTGATGATCTCGGCCGGAGTGGCATTGGCCGGAATACCGGCCACGCTGCCACCGGAAGCCCAGGTCACCGCATCGGCGATGTCGGACAGGTAGCCACCGCATTTGCCGAGAACGCGCACCGGCAGCACCTGCGCCTTGTAGGCGACCCCGGCCATGCCGATCCCGTTGTTGGTCGCCTCGGCGATGGTGCCGGCGACGTGGGTGCCGTGCCAGGAGCTGTCCTCGGCCGGGGTGTTGGGGCCGCATTCGTTGGCCGTGGCCACCCAGTCGCCATAGTCCAGCGCACCCGGCACACGGTCATCGGTGGGGCGCCGCGAGGTCTCGGCATCGGAAATGAAGTCATAGCCCTGCAGCAGGTTGCCGGCGAAATCCGGATGGCCCGGCAGGATCCCGGTATCAAGCACCGCCACCACCACGCCTTCGCCCTGGGCGATGTCCCACGCCGCCGGCGCGTTGATGCCCCCGGCGGCGTTGTGCAGGTGCCACTGGTAGGTCTGGTAGTACTGGTCGTTGGGGACCAGCTGCGGCTGTTCCTTCGCCTTGGGCGAATCCACACGCTGCAGTTTGACGTCGGCTTCGGCGTACAGCACCGCCGGATCGGCGGCGATTTCGGCCACCACCTTGTCCAGCTCGGCCCGGTTGAGCCGGGCATCGAGGCGCATCAGATCCGCGCCCACCCCCAGCGTGCGCACATGCTCGGCCCGGATCGCCGCAGTACGGGCCTTGCCTGCGCCGAGGCTGGCACGGGACAGCGCCGACTGCACCACCGACACTTTGGTGGAACGGTCGCGCGCGGCGGCGCTGCCGGTACGATATTTGACAATGATGCGGCTGGAGCTCTGGACCGCCGCCGCAGCTTGATAACCAGCCGAAACCGGCACCCACGCCGATCAAGCTGTCATCACTGCTGAACGTGCCGCCCAAGGTCACCGTGGCGTGCGCTGATCGCCCGCTGATAGCCAATGGACCCCACCCGGTTCTGTTTGCGCACGCCGCGTCGCTGGTGGCCATGTTCAACATCGCCGCGTTCATGGCGCCCTAGCGATCGATACGGCGCAGGTTGCGATACCGCAGGCGGCAACGATATCGAGGAGGGCGCGCTGCGCACCGACCAGCGTCATCACCGCGCAGCTGCCATCATCCTAGGTCACTGCGTTGGCGGTCACCCCTTCCAGCGTGCCGATGCGGTTGTCGATTTTTTTTCTTCATCGCACAAATTTCATGGAAACCCGTTGTGGAACAGGCGGATGCGGCAACTTTCTGTCGGCCGCCGCCGCGCCCGATTCCGCGCATAAAAAAACCCGCAGGCCTTGGCCTGCGGGCGTTTCGGAGGGTTTCCCGGATTCAGCTGGAAATGTCCTCAGTGGCGGCGGATCAACCGCACCATACTCTTGCGTTGCGGAACATCCGCAGCCACGGCGAGTCCTCACCCCAGCCGGCCGGCGCCCAGCTCAGGTTGACCGTGCGCGGGGTGCGCTCGGGGTGCGGCATCAGGATCGTCACGCGGCCATCGGCCGTGGTCAGGCCAGTGATGCCGTCCGGCGAGCCGTTCGGGTTCAGCGGATACTGGTCGGCCACGCGCCCATCGCCGTCGACGTAACGCAGCGCAACGCTGGCGGCGGCCTGGTCCACCGCGCTGGCGAACTCGGCGCGGCCTTCACCATGCGCCACCGCCACGGGCAGACGCGAGCCGGCCATGCCGCGCAGCAGGATCGACGGCGACTCCACCACTTCCAGCAGCGCGGTTCGCGCTTCGAACTGCTCGCTGGCGTTGCGCAGGAACTTCGGCCAGTGCGTGGCACCGGGAATGATGTCCTTGAGCTGGCTCATCATCTGGCAACCGTTGCACACGCCCAGTGCGAAGGTGTCCGGGCGGGCGAAGAAGGCCGCGAACGTCTCGCGCAGGGCCGGACGCTCCAGGATCGAGGTCGCCCAGCCACGGCCGGCACCGAGCACGTCGCCGTAGCTGAAGCCGCCACAGGCGGCCAGACCCCGGAAATCGGCCAGTTGCACGCGCCCTTCAATCAGGTCGCTCATGTGCACATCGAAGGCGTCGAAACCGGCGCGCTCGAAGATGGCGGCCATCTCGATCTGGCCGTTGACGCCCTGCTCGCGCAGGATCGCCACCTTCGGCCGGGCGCCAGTGGCGATGAACGGTGCCGCCACATCCTCGGCCGGATCAAACGCCAGCCGGGGTTTCAGCCCCGGGGCGTTGAAGTTGCGGGCGATGGCACGTTCCTGGTCTGCCGCTTCCGGGTTGTCACGCAACTTCTGCATGGCGTGAGTCACCGACCACCAGGCGTCGAACAGCTCTTCCCAGCGCCATTCCACCAGGGTGTCGCTGCCCAGCTGCACGCGCACCACCGGGGCGGTGGTCGGGCGGGCGATGCGCTGCGCGCACTCGGTCAGCGCATGGCGCTCGACCAGGTCGGCGAACGCGGCGCGGTCCTCCCTGGCGATCTGCACCACGGCGCCGAGTTCTTCGTTGAACAGGCTGCGGAACGGATCATCGCCCCAGGCGTCGAGCACGATATCCAGACCCAGCCGCGAGGCGAAGGCCATCTCGCACAGCGCGGCAAACGCGCCGCCATCGCTGCGGTCGTGGTAGGCCAGCAACAGCCCCGATTCACGCGCATCGCGGATCAGTTCGAAGAACGCACGCAGGCGCTGCGGGTCGTCCAGGTCCGGCACCTCGCCGGCAAAGGCCGGCAGCGGGCTGTGGTCGGCATGGGTCTGGGCCAGGATCGAACCGCCCAGACGCTGCTTGCCCGCGCCCAGCCCGATCAGCCACAGCTCGCTGTCGGCGTCGCGATCCAGCAAGGGGGTCAGCTGCTGGCGCGCATCGCCCACCGGCGCGAACGCCGATATCACCAGCGACACCGGCGACACCGACTTCTCGGTCTGGCCGTCGGCCTGCCACTGCGCCTGCATCGACAGCGAGTCCTTGCCCACCGGGATGCTGATATCCAGCGCCGGGCACAGCTCCATGCCTACCGCCTTGACCGCGTCATACAGCAGCGCGTCTTCGCCCTCGTGGCCGCAGGCGGCCATCCAGTTGGCCGACAGCTTGACCGTCTCCAGCGCCGTCACCGGCGCCGCGCACAGGTTGGTGATGGCTTCGCCGACGGCCATGCGCGCCGAAGCGGCGGCATTGAGCAGCGCCAGCGGGGTGCGTTCGCCCAGCGCCATCGCCTCGCCGGCGTAGGTGTCGAACCCGGCCAGGGTGATGGCCACATCGGCCATCGGCAGCTGCCACGGGCCGACCATCTGCTCGCGCGCGGTCAGGCCGCCGACGCTGCGGTCACCGATGGTGACCAGGAAATTCTTGGCCGCCACGGTCGGATGGGCGAGCACGCGCAGGCCCGCCTGGTGCAGATCCAGGCCGGCGGTCCTGAGCTGCGGCCAGCGCGGTGCCGGCGGATGGGCGGTGTCGCGGTGCATCTTCGGCGCCTTGCCGAACAGCACGTCCATCGGCAGATCGATCGGCGCATCGGCCGGGGTGTTGCCCGGGGTTGCGCCGTAGGCCACCACCAGATGTTCCTCGGCCGTGGCTACGCCGACCGCGGCGAACGGGCAGCGCTCGCGCGCGCAGATCGCGGCGAACTCGGCCAGGCGCTCCTGCGCCACGCCCAGCACGTAGCGTTCCTGCGATTCGTTGCACCACAGCTCCAGCGGCGACAGCGACGGATCGTCGGTGGGTACCTTGCCCAAGTCGATCACGCCGCCGACATTGGAGTCGTGCAACAGCTCGGGAATGGCGTTGGACAGGCCGCCGGCACCCACGTCATGGAAGAACTTGATCGGGTTGTCGGCGCCCATGGCCACGCAACGGTCGATCACTTCCTGGCAGCGGCGCTCCATTTCCGGGTTGTCGCGCTGCACGCTGGCAAAATCGAGGTCTTCGGCGCTTTCGCCCGAAGCCACCGACGAGGCCGCACCGCCGCCCAGGCCGATCAGCATCGCCGGGCCGCCAAGCACGATCACCGCATCGCCTTCCTGCAGCGGGATCTTCTCCACCTGCACGCGGTCGATCGCGCCCAGACCGCCGGCCAGCATGATCGGCTTGTCATAGGCGCGGGTGATACCGCCTTCGGGCAGCTCGAAGCTGCGGAAATAGCCCAGCAGGTTCGGCCGGCCGAACTCGTTGTTGAATGCGGCGCCGCCGAGCGGGCCCTCGAGCATGATGTCCAGCGCCGGCGCCATGCGCGGGTTCAGCGCGCGCGGCGCTTCCCACGGCTGCGGCAGGGCCGGGATACGCAGGTGCGAGACCGAGAAGCCGGTCAGGCCGGCCTTGGGCTTGCCACCGCGGCCGGTCGCGCCTTCGTCGCGGATCTCGCCGCCGGCACCGGTCGAGGCGCCCGGGAACGGGGCGATCGCGGTCGGGTGGTTGTGGGTTTCGACCTTGATCTGGAACGCGCTGGGCACCACCGCTTCACTGCGGTACTTGCCGCTGGCCGGGTCCGGGCGGAAGCGCGCGGCCGGC
Source organism: Stenotrophomonas pictorum JCM 9942 (assembly GCF_001431585.1). Lineage (NCBI taxonomy): Bacteria > Pseudomonadati > Pseudomonadota > Gammaproteobacteria > Lysobacterales > Lysobacteraceae > Stenotrophomonas > Stenotrophomonas pictorum. The sequence continues at coordinate 79,643 of NZ_LLXS01000021.1, forward strand.
GCACCGGCCACCACCGCGGCGTTGTCGCTGTAGGCGCTCAACGTGTGCTGCGGGGTCTGCTGGTGGGTGTACTTGATCATCTTGAACAGCGAGCGGTCCTGCTCGGTGCCGTCGATGGTCCAGCTGGCGTTGAAGATCTTGTGGCGGCAGTGCTCGGAGTTGGCCTGCGCGAACATCATCAGTTCGACGTCGGACGGATCACGGCCCAGTTCGCCATAGCGCTGGCGCAGATAGTCGATCTCGTCATCGGCCAGGGCCAGGCCCAGGCGCTTGTTGGCCGCGGCCAGATCCTCCAGCGCGATACGCTCCAGCGTGCCGCGGCCGACGCTGTTGAACAGCGTCTGCGCCTGGTCGATGTCGGCCAGCAGCGACTGGGTCATCGGATCGTGCAGCAGCTTGGCCACGGCGGCCTGCCGGGCCGGGTCGGCAGGCCAGCCAGTGAGGTCGATGCGGGTGCCGCGCTCGACGCGCTGGATCGCCAGGCCGGCACCACGCACCAGCTCGGTGGCCTTGCTCGACCACGGCGACAGCGTGCCCAGGCGGGGCACCACATAGCGCGAGACTGCGCCTTCGGCGCGGGCGGCGCTGTGCGGCTGGCCCTGCAGGATGCGTCCAAGCGTGGCCAGGTCGACCGCGCCGGGATCGGCGGTCTGGGTGAAATAGACGTGCCAGGCACCGGTGATACGCAGGTCGGCGGCGATGGACTGCAGGCGGGATTCAAGACGTTCGCGGCGGAACGACGAAAGGGCAGCTGCGCCCTCGAGGACGATCATGTCCGGGAGACCATGGTGGAAATGGGCCCGCCATTGTACCGGAGCCGGCACTGGGCCGGCTCCGTCGGATGTCACAGGGTTGCCGTCAGCGCCCGGCTCAACGGCTGGCGGCGGCCGGCAGCCGCTCCAGCGCGGCCTTCAGCTGCGCCGGCGGCAGGTAGCCGCCCAACTGGCTGCCATCGGCGGCGAAGATCGCCGGCGTGCCGTTGATGCCCAGCTGCTGGCCGAGGTTGTACTGCATCGCCACCGGGTTGGTGCAGGTCCGCGACGGCACCGGCTGCCCGCCCTTGGCGGCGGTCAACGCGGCCTTGCGGTCGGCCGCGCACCAGACCGAGATCATGTCGGTGTAGTCCTTGCTGCCCAGGCCCATGCGCGGGAACGCCAGGTATTCCACGGCGATGCCGTTGCGGTTGAGCTCGGCGATGTCCTGGTGCAGCTTGCGGCAGTAGCCGCACTCGATATCGGTGAACACGCTGATGGTGTACTTGGCGTTGGGCGGCGCGAACACGATGCGGTCGGCGTGCGGCAGCGTGTCCAGCAGGCCGCGGCGGTAGGCCAGCAGGCCCGGGCTGGTGGCCATGCCGCGCTTTTCGATGTCGTACGGGGCCGACTGCATCAGATAACGGCCGTCATCGGTGACGTACAGCACCTGCCCGGACACGATCACCTCGCGGAAGCCGGGAAACGGCGCCGCGCCGATGTAATCGGGCTTGAAATTCGGATCCAGCTGCCTGAGCGCCTCGCGCACCCGCTTGTCCACCGCGCCCTCGGCGGCCGGCGCGGCGGCCGTGGCCGCAGCCGGGGCCGACGGGGTCTGCTGCGCGCAGGCGGAAAGGCTGATCGCGCCCAGCAGCGCGGCAATGGCAATTCGGAACATCGGCAACCTGAAGAGAAAGGGGCAACCCGGCGATTCTCGCATACCGCCGCCGGCGCCCGACCTATCCGCGCGGATGGTGCCGGCGATGCAGCTTCTGCAGGTGCTCGCGCGCCACCAGGGTGTAGATCTGGGTGGTGGACAGCGAGCTGTGCCCCAGCAGCATCTGCAGCGCGCGCAGATCTGCGCCGTGATTGAGCAGATGCGTGGCGAAGCTGTGGCGCAGGCCGTGCGGACTGATTCTCGCCGGATCGATCCCCGCCACGGCGGCACAGGTTTTGACCAGCGCCCAGAACTGCTGGCGGCTGAGCGGCTGGCGTTTGTCATCGACAAACAGCGGCACCTGCCCATCTATCGTGGCCGGCACCGGCTTGCCGCCGGTCAGCAGCGGCCGGGCCTGATCCAGATAGCGCTCCAGCCAGTGCTGGGATTCCTCGCCCAGCGGCACCAGCCGCTCCCGGCTGCCCTTGCCGGTGACCCGCAGCACGCCCTGGCGCAGGTTGACCGCGTTGGCCGGCAGATGGACCAGCTCACTCACCCGCAGGCCGGCGGCGTACATCAGTTCCAGCATCGCCCGGTCGCGCAGGCCGACCGGAGTGCCGATATCGGGTGCCGCCAGCAGCGCCTCGATCTGGCTTTCCGCCAACGCCTTGGGCAGCGGACGTGGCAGCTTCGGTGGCTCCAGCAGCGCGGCCGGATCTTCGGCACGTTCTCCGCGGCGCACCGCCAGCGCGAAGAACGCACGCAGGGCCGAGAGCAGGCGCGCATTGCTGCGCGCCGTCCAGCCGTGCCGGGTGCGCCAGGCCAGATAGTCGAACAGTCCGGCACGATCGATCCCGGCCAGACCGCCACCGGCACCGTCACGCCAGCGCGCCAGGCCTTCCAGATCGCGGCGGTAGCTGTCCAGCGAGGCCCGCGCCAGGCCCTGCTCGGCCCAGATCGCATCGAGAAAACGCTGGATGTGGCGGCCATCGGCATCGCGCAACGGCGGCAGCTGCCGCACCAGCTGGCGGCGTTCGGCGGGAGTCGTAATCGAAGACATCGGCAACAGCATAGAACCTGCCCGCCGCCGGCGCCCAGCCAACCGCGGGCCACAAGCCCGTATGCTCGCCCCATGAGCGAACCGAGCGCCGTCCCCGAACGCCCCAGCGCGCTGCTGCCGCGCCGCCTGGCCGCCCTGTTTTATGACCTATGGCCGGCACTGGCGCTGTGGATGCTGCTGTCGGCGCTGTTCACCCTGGGCTTCACTGTTGCCGGGCACGGCGCGCGCGAGAACATCGCCCCCTTCAGCGCACTGCAATGGCTGCTGTGGCTGAGCTGCTGGGTCATCGCCGGCCTGTACGCCACCATCAGCTGGCGACGCGGTGGCCAGACCCTGGGCATGCGCCCGTGGCAGCTGTACCTGCGTGGCGAAACGGGCGCGCCGCTTCGCTGGTCCACGCTGTGGCTGCGCTATCTCGGCGGCACCGTGTCACTGCTGTGCGGCGGACTGGGCTTCTGGTGGGCGCTGGTCGACAGGCAGAAGCTGACCTTGCATGACCGCCTCAGCGGCACCCGGCTGGTGCGCATCCCCCGCGGCGACTGACCCGACTACGCCGCAGCCTCGGCTGTGCGGCCCCGTGCATTTGCGCGCGGCCGGCGTTCAGCGCCGCCGGTGGAACAGCCAGCGCGAGATCAGCAGCATCAGGATCGGCGGCAACGCATAGGCGATGCGGTAGTCGAACTTGAGCGCGCCGGCCATGCGGCTGAAGAACATCTGCAGCAGCAAAAAGCCCAGCGCGAACAGCATCCCCATGAACAGCCGCTTGCCCATGCCGCCACTGCGCAGCGAACCGAAGGCGAACGGCACCGCCGCCAGGCACAGCGCCAGCACGTTCAACGGATAGAACCAGCGCCCCCAGTAGGTGTCCTCGTAATCACGCGCGTCCAGCCCGTTGCGCTTGCGGTACTCGATGCTGGTGCGCAGCTCGGCGGCACTGAGGTTGCGCGGCTTGGCCAGACCGGCCGCCAGCGCGGCCGCATCCAGCTGCGAGTTCCACGGCTCGCTTTCGACCGTGGTGCGCGTGACTACGCGCTCAGCGAAGCGGTCGCGGCGGACCTTCTCCAACACCCAGCCGCCGGCGTCATGCCGCGCAGTCACCGCGTAGGTCAGCGTGGCCAGACGACCGGCCGCATCCAGCTCGTACAGGCGCACGTCATGCAGCACCAGCCGGGTGGCACCGTCTTCGGTCAACTGCTCCTCACCGGTCTGCGCATTGAGGAAGGTATCGCCTTCGCGGGCCCACAATCCCGAATACCGGGCCATGGCCATGTCGGTCTCGTAGCGGGCACTGGAACGCAGTGCATCGGCGCGGTTCTGCGCCCACGGCGACAGGGTCTCGCCATTGATGACCATCACTGCCGTCAGCAGCGACAGCGCGATCGCCACCGATATCGCGATCCGCCGCCGCGACACACCCACCGCCCGCAACGCGGTCAGCTCCGAGGTCGCGGCCAGCTGCCCAAGCCCCATCAGCGCACCGATCACCGCCGCCATCGGGAACAGCGTGTAGGCACGGCGCGGCAGCGTATAGGCGGTCCAGGCGATCGCATGGCCGAAGGTGTAGCTGCCCTGGCCGATGTTCTTGGCCTCGCCGGACAGTGCCAGGATCGCATCCAGGCCCAGCAGCACCATCCAGACGACCGCAACCGTCAGCAGCACGGTGCGACCGATATACAGGTCATGGATACGCGGCATCAGCCTCATGCCGCCGCCCTCCGGCGGCGGGCCAGCCGGCCGTCGCGAAAGTACAGCCACAGCGCCAGTGCCAGCAACGGCAGCGTCAGCCACCACAGGCCGGCGGCGGCCGGCAGTTTGCCCTTGGCCAGCCACTGGGTACCCACGATCATCAGGTTGATACCCACCAGATAGGCCAGGAAGGCCAGCATGATCGGGCCATAACGCTGTTGCCGCGGCGCACTGCGCGCCAGCGGCAGGGTCAGCAGGGCGAACGCCAGCGCCAGCAGCGGCGGAGTGATGCGCCAGTGCAGCTGGGCCTTGGCCTCCACCCGCGGATCGGACAACAGCTGCAGCGTGGACAGCATTTCCGGATCATCCTGCTCCCGCGCGTCCTCGCGGTCGGGCAGACCGACCTCGTTGCTGGCATAGCGCATCAGGCGGTAGTCCAGCGCGCCATTTTCCGGCCCCTCGACACGGTAGCCGTCTTCCAGCCGCAGGAAACGCTGGCGCTCGCCCTCAAAAAACATTGAACCTTCGTTGGCCGACACCAAGTCGATCCGGCCATCCTTCTGCCGCTGCATGAACACCTTGCCCATGCGGGTGCCGTTCTCGCTGAGCGAGGACAGATAGACGATGCCGCCTCCCGGCAGCGAGGTGAACTGGCCCGGCTCCAGTCCGGCCACCACCATCGAGCGGCTGGCGCTTTCAACCATCGCCGTGGCGGTGCGGCTGGCCCACGGCCCCAGCCACAACGAGCACAGCCCGACCACCAGCACCACCGGCACCACCAGCATCAGGATCGGCTTGAGCAGGCGCCGGGGACCGACACCGACGGCGGTCAGCACCGCCATTTCAGAATCCCGGTACAGCCGGGCGATGGCCAGCGCCAGGCCCAGCATCAGCGCCAGCGGCAGGATGATGGGCAGATAGGCGATGAACTGCAGGCCCAGCTGCGACAGCAGCAGGCCGGCAGGCATGCGGCCGTCGGCGATGCGGCCGAGGATATCCACCAGCACGCCGCCCACGCTCACCACCAGCAGGACTGTCAAAGTGGCCAGAAAGCTCTGGATGAAGTCGCTCAGCAGGTAGCGGTCAAGCTTCGCCATGGGGTCGGTGGTTTAAACTCTCGGTTTCGTCCGCGGGATGCCCGGCCACACCGGCCATGCATGAACAGACCGCGATTGTACGGATTTGGCAACGGAATCTGATCAATGTCTCTGGAATTCACCCTGAACCACGCCGCCCCGGCCACCGCCGGATTCGATTGCATCGTCGTTGGCGCTTTCGCCGACAAGTCGCTGTCCCCGGCCGCGCAGGCGCTGGATGCCGTCGCCGGCGGACGCCTCAAGGCGCTGGTCGAGCGGGGGGATGTCGGCGGCAAGACCGGCAATTCGACACTGCTGCACGATGTGGCCGGCGTCACCGCCCCGCGCGTGCTGGTGATCGGCCTGGGCGATCCGGCCAAGTTCGGCGTGGCCCAGTACATCAAGGCCGTCGGCGATGCCGCCCGCGCCCTGAAGAGCGGCGCCACCCGCAGCGCCCTGCTCACTTTGGCCGAACTGCCGGTCGCCGGCCGCGATGCGGCCTGGAACATCCGCCAGGCGGTGATCACCGCCAACCACGCCAGCTACCGCTACAGCGCCACCTTCGGCAAGAAGAAGCCCGAGCCGGCCGGTCTGGAAACGCTGGCGGTCCTGGGTACCGACGACACCGCGCTGGCCCAGGGCCAGGCGATTGCTTCGGGCGTGGAATACGCCCGCGAGCTGGGCAACCTGCCGCCGAACTACTGCACCCCGGCCTATCTGGCCGAGTCCTCGCTCAAGTTCGCCGCCGAACACGACGGTGCCGAAGCCGAGGTCCTGGACGAGGCGCAGATGGAAGCCCTGGGCATGGGCTCGCTGCTGGCCGTGGCCCGCGGCTCGGCCAACCGGCCGAAGCTGGTGGTGCTGAAGTGGAACAACGGCGGTGACGCCAAGCCGTACGTGCTGGTCGGCAAGGGCATCACCTTCGATACCGGCGGCGTCAACCTGAAGACCCAGGGCGGCATCGAGGAAATGAAGTACGACATGTGCGGCGCGGCCAACGTGATCGGCACCTTCGTCGCCGCGGTGAAGGCCAAGCTGCCGCTGAACCTGGTGGTGGTGGTGCCGGCGGTGGAGAACGCCATCGACGGCAACGCCTACCGCCCCTCGGACGTGATCACCTCGATGTCGGGCAAGACCATCGAAGTGGGCAACACCGACGCCGAAGGCCGCCTGATCCTGTGCGACGCGCTGACCTACGCGCAGCGCTTCGAGCCGGCCGCGCTGATCGACGTGGCGACGCTCACCGGTGCCTGCATGGTCGCCCTGGGCCACCAGACCGCCGGCCTGATGAGCAAGCACGACGATCTGGCCAACGAACTGCTGGCCGCCGGCGAGCACGTGTTCGACCGCGCCTGGCGCCTGCCGCTGTGGGACGAATACCAGCCGCTGCTGGATTCGACCTTCGCCGACGTCTACAACATCGGCGGCCGCTGGGGTGGCGCGATCACCGCCGGCTGCTTCCTGTCGCGCTTCACCGAAGGCCAGCGCTGGGCGCATCTGGATATCGCCGGCGTGGCCAGCGATGAAGGCAAGCGCGGCATGGCCACCGGCCGGCCGGTCGGCCTGCTGAGCCAGTGGCTGCTGGACCGCACCGCGTAACAAGCGTTACCAGACCAGGGCCGGCTGCAACCTCCGGCCTTGGTCCGCGGCTTCTTCCTTCTTCACGCATCGAGTCTTCATGTCCCGTGCCGATTTCTACCTGATCGCCAAGCCGCGCTTCCTCACCGAACCGCTGCGGCTGGTGTGCGAGCTGGCCCGCAAGGCCAACGACGGGAACCTGTACACCCTGGTGCTGGCGCGCGATGCCGCCCAGGCCGAGGAGCTGGACGAGCTGCTGTGGTCCTTCGACCCGGACGCCTACATCCCGCACCAGATCGTCGGCGAGGATGTGGACGAGGAGGAAGCCATCGTGCTGATCGCCACGCCGGGCGCCGAGGCGCCGCAGCGGCCGCTGGTGATCAACCTGCGCGACGAGCCCTATCTGGGTGCCTGCGACCGGGTGCTGGAAGTGGTGCCGGCCGATCCGGCCGCACGCGAACCGCTGCGTGAGCGCTGGCGCCAGTACAAGGCCGCCGGCTACACGCTCAACAAATACGACATGTAAAGGACTACCCATGCGCCTGCTGATCGCCATCCTGTTGCCGTGGCTGGCTTTCTTCACCATCGGCCGCCCCATTTCCGGCATTGTCTGCCTGATCCTGCAGCTGACCCTGATCGGCTGGCTGCCCGGCGCCATCTGGGCCGCCTACGCGGTCAGCCAATACCACACCGACCAGAAGATCCAGCGCGCCCTGGGCCGCTGATCTCCCTTCCCCGCCTTTTTCCGGTTTTCCCCGCATGACCCAACTCGCCTCCAGCTACGACCCCAAATCCTTCGAAACCGATCTCTACGATGGGTGGGAGAAGGCCGGCCATTTCAAGCCGTCCGGCAAGGGCGAGCCGTACACCATCCTGCTGCCGCCGCCGAACGTCACCGGCACCCTGCACATGGGCCACGCCTTCCAGCAGACGCTGATGGATGCGCTGATCCGCTACCACCGCATGCGCGGCTACGACACGCTGTGGCAGGTGGGTACCGACCACGCCGGCATCGCCACCGAGATGGTGGTCAGCCGCAACCTGGCGCTGGAAGGCAAGGGTGAAACCCGCGATTCGCTGGGCCGCGATGGCTTCATCGACAAGGTGTGGGAGTGGAAGGCGCATTCGGGCAACGTGATCGAAGGCCAGATGCGCCGCCTGGGCACCTCGGCCGACTGGTCGCGCAGCACCTTCACCATGGACCCGGGCCCGAGCGAGGCGGTGATCGAGTCCTTCCTGCGTTGGCACGAACAGGGCCTGATCTACCGGGGCCAGCGCCTGGTCAACTGGGATCCGGTGCTCAAGACCGCCATTTCCGACCTGGAAGTGGAGAGCGTGGAAGAAGACGGCTTCATGTGGTCGATCGCCTACGCGCTGGAAGACGGCGCCAGCTACGAGCACGTCGAAGTGGATGCCGACGGCAACGAGACCCTGCGCGAGACCCGCAACTATCTGGTCGTGGCCACCACCCGCCCGGAAACCCTGCTCGGCGACACCGCAGTGATGGTGCACCCGGAAGACAGCCGCTACGCACACCTGATCGGCAAGCGCGTGACCCTGCCGCTGACCGGCCGCAGCGTGCCGGTGATCGGCGACGAGTATGTGGACAAGGCCTTCGGCACCGGCGTGGTCAAGGTGACCCCGGCGCACGACTTCAACGATTACCAGGTGGGCGTACGTCACAGCCTGCCGATGATCAACCTGTTCACCCCCACCGCCACGCTCAACGACAACGCTCCGGAAAAATACCGCGGGCTGGACCGTTACGACGCGCGCAAGCTGATCCTGGCCGAGCTGGAAGACCTCGGCATCCTGGTCGAGACCAAGGCGCACAGGCTGCAGGTGCCGCGTGGCGATCGCACCGGCCAGGTGATCGAGCCCTATCTGACCGACCAGTGGTTCGTGAAGATGGACGGGCTGGCCAAGCGCGGCCTGGAACTGGTCGAGAACGGCAGCATCAAATTCGTGCCGGGCAACTGGATCAACACCTACCGCCACTGGATGGAAAACATCCAGGACTGGTGCATCAGCCGCCAGCTGTGGTGGGGCCACCGCATCCCGGCGTGGTTCGACGAGGCCGGCAACTGCTACGTGGGTCGCAACGAGGCCGACGCCCGCGCCAAGGCCGGCCTGGGCGCCGACGTGGTGCTGACCCAGGACAGCGACGTGCTGGAGACCTGGTTCTCCTCGCAGCTGTGGCCGTTCTCCACGCTGGGCTGGCCGAATGAAGCGGCCATGGCGCAGCGCGGTTTCGAGCGCTACCTGCCGTCGAACGTGCTGGTCACCGGCTTTGACATCATCTTCTTCTGGGTGGCGCGCATGATCATGGCCACCGACAGCTTCACCGGGCAGATCCCGTTCAAGGACGTCTACATCACCGGCCTGATCCGCGATGCGCAGGGCCAGAAGATGTCCAAGTCCAAGGGCAATGTGCTCGACCCGCTGGACATCATCGACGGCATCACCATCGACGACCTGGTCGCCAAGCGCACCCACGGCCTGATGCAGCCGAAGATGGCCGAGAAGATCGAGAAAGCCACCCGCAAGGAATTCCCGGACGGCATCATTGCCCACGGTGCCGACGCGCTGCGCTTCACCATCGCCGCGCTGGCCACCCACGGCCGCGACATCAAGTTCGACATGGGCCGTGCCGAGGGCTACAAGAACTTCTGCAACAAGCTGTGGAACGCCAGCCGCTTCACCCTGATGAACACTGAAGGTGCGAGCTTCAGCGGCGCACCGCAGCCGCGCACCGATGCCGAGCGCTGGATCCTGGCGCGTCTGGCCAAGGTCGCGGCCGAAGCGCAGCAGCACTTCGCCGACTACCGCTTCGACCTGCTGGCGCAGGCGCTGTACGAGTTCGTCTGGAACGAGTTCTGCGACTGGTTCCTGGAGCTGACCAAGCCGGCGCTCAACGGCGTTGTGCAAGGAAGCACGAGTGCCGCTGAAGGCAGGACGCCGGGAGCGGCCGACAACGCCACCGACGCCGCCAGCACCCGCCACACCCTGCTGTACGTGCTGGAAGCCGTGCTGCGCCTGCTGCACCCGCTGACCCCGTTCGTCACCGAGCAGCTGTGGAAGCAGGTGGCGCCGCGCCTGGGCCTGGAAGTGGACACGCTGTCACTGCGCAGCTACCCGACCGCCGCCGAGTTCGCCGGCGACTACGCCCAGGCCGAAGCCGACGTGGAATGGTTCAAGACCATGGTCAGCGCGTTGCGCCGCGTGCGCAGCGAGCTGAACGTGCCGCCGTCCAAGCAGATCAAGCTGCTGCTGCAGGGCGGCACCACGGCCGACCGCAGCCGGGTGGAGCGTTTCACCGCCCAGCTGCGCTTCCTGCTCAAGCTCGAAACGGTCAGCTGGCTGGCCAACGATGAGGCCTGCCCGCCGGTAGCCCCGGCGGTGGTCGGCGAGCTCAAGCTGCTGGTGCCGCTGGAAGGCCTGGTCGATCTGGACGCCGAGCGCGCGCGCCTGGACAAAGAGATCGCCCGCGTTTCGGCGGAGAAGGAGAAGAGCCAGACCAAGCTGTCCAAGTTCACCGACAAGGTGCCGGCGGCCGTGGTCGAACAGGAGCGCGTGCGCCTGGTCGACTGGGAAACCCAGCTGGCCGGCCTGCAGGAACAGCGCGCCAAGTTGTAAGCCCTGCAGCTCCGCTGACTGAAAACGCCGCCTGCGGGCGGCGTTCTCTTTACGCCTCGCCGCTGCCTGCGGCGGAATACCCAAACGAAATCGGCCATGTCGCCGGAGTGTTCTGCGCGGTCCTGTTCGCCGCCCTGCTGCATGTCCGCAGGAACGCCAGCATCAAACCCCGTGGCAATCAGCGCCGCCCTGCGCGAAACGGCGATCCTGTCCGCGCTGCTGCCCGTGGCCGGCGATCCGGCCTGATTCCGAAGGGATCCAGGCCACCTAGAGCGGCGGCATCGAACTGATGTCCTCGTCCACCAGTTCCATCGCCATCACTAGCGCGTCCTCGCGCCCGCTGGCGGCCGGGTAGTAGCGTGGGCGACGGCCGATCTCGTTGAACCCCTCGCTTTCATACAGCGCCAGAGCCGGGGCATTGGACGGCCGCACTTCCAGAAACACCCGGATGGCGCCGCGCACACGGGCCAGCTGCACCAACTCGCGCAACAGCCGGCGGCCGTAACCGCGCGACTGACACAACGGATCGACACACACATTGAGCACATGCGCCTCGTCGGCGGCCAGACTGAGCATCCCGTAGCCGACCATGTTGCCGCCGCTTTCAAGCACGCGGCCGGGATATCCGGCGCGCAGGCAGTCCAGGAAGATGCCGCGGGTCCACGGATACGGATAGGCGCGCAGCTCGATCTCCATCACCGCATCCAGATCGTCCTCCTGCAACGGACGCAGGACCGGCGCAGACGGCACGGCGGAGGCGCTCACTGCGGGCGCTTCCGCAGCGCCCGCAGCTGCGGCCACAGCGCGCGCTTGGCGGCCGGATTGGCCCGCAGTTCGGCCAGAGGCCAGCTGTCCATCAGCGCTCGGGTCTGGGGTTCATTCGGATTCAAGCCCGAGGCCCGCAACAGCGCAATCTGCAGCCGGTCGGGCATCCGCAGCCCGCCCCCCCGCCGGGCCGGCGCGGCGACGGTGGCAACCGTGACCGGCGTTTCGGGCGCGTCGCCGACAGGGGCGCGCCGCATCGGTGCCGGCGCCGGGCGGGCAGGCCGCGCTGGGGCGGCCTCGGCCATCGGCGACTGCCGCTCCGGTACCGCTGCGGCAGCCACCAGCGGCGCATCCAGCGCGCCGCCTTCCAGATACACCGTGTAGCCCATCGCCTGCAACCAGGCCTGCTGCTGCGGCGACCACACCGGCTCGGGCGAAAATTCCGTCACTGCACCTTGCCGGCCGGCTGCCGCCAACGCTGCAACAGCCACATCACCGGGCCGGACAGTGCATAGATCACACCCACCACGAACAAGGTGCGCGCCGGATCCAGCACCACGATCGAAATGACGATCGGCACCAGCGCCAGCACCATGAACGGGACGCGCTCGGAACGCGGCCCCTTTTCGCTGCCGCCCTTGAAGCTCCAGAACCGGATCCGGCTGACCATCAGCAGGCCCGACACCAAGGTCACCCCCAGGGCCACGTAGCGCAGCTCCTCGCCGCTCCAGCCCAGATCGCCATCGGCGAAGGCCCAGACGAAGGACATCATCAATCCCGCGGCGGCCGGACTGGCCAGGCCCACGAACCAGCGCTTGTCGACGGTGCCGACCTGGGTGTTGAAACGGGCCAGCCGCAACGCAGCGCAAGCCGCATACAGGAACGCGACCGACCAGCCGACCCGGCCCAGCACGTCGCCGTCGAACTTCAGCGAGGACAGCGCCCAGTGGTACATCACCAGTGCCGGCGCCATGCCGAAACTGACCAGATCGGCCAGCGAGTCGTACTGCACACCGAATTCGCTGCTGGTGCCGGTCAGACGCGCGACCCGGCCGTCCAGCCCGTCCATCACCGCCGCCACGAATACGGCGACGCTGGCCTGGACGAACTGGCCGTTGGAGGCGGCAATGATGGCGTAGAACCCGGCAAACAGCCCGGCGGTCGTGAACAGGTTCGGGAGCAGATAGATGCTGCGCGAACGCGGGGGGGGTCTCATTTCGTCCATCCGGGGAGTTTAATCGACTTGCCAGCCACGTCACCGGGTGCTGCAATCCCGGCTTCCCCCGTTTTCCCTGTTCCGGAGAGTTGCCATGCGTGCCCTGCCCCGCCTCTGCTGCCTGCTGGTGCTCGCCAGTGCCGCCACCGCCAGCGCCGGCAACCTCTACAAATGGAAAGACGCCAACGGCGTCACCCAGTATTCCGAGCGCCCACCGACCGGGCAGAAATATGAAACCCGCCGCGTCACCAACAGCGGCGCGGCCGTGGTGGAAGCCGCACCGGCCGCCGAAAACGGCCAGTCCGAGCAGTGCCTGGCCGCCCGCAAGAACATGGAACTGCTGGCCGGCAGCGCCCCGGTGATGCAGGACACCGATGGTGACGGCAAGCCGGATGCGACCCTGGACGATGCCCAGCGCGCCGCGCAGAAACAGCTGGCCGAATCGGCCGCCGCGGTCTATTGCAAGCCCGCCGCCAAGACCTGAGCCGGTTGGGCGGCACGCCCGGGAGCCACGGGCGCCCCCACCGGGGCGGAGAGACTGGCAAAATAGGCGATTCCGCCGTTTTGCGAAGCCTCTCCCATGCGTCTTTCCCGGTTCCACCTGCACACCACCAAGGAAACTCCCGCCGACGCCGAACTGGTCAGCCACCGGCTGATGCTGCGCGCGGGCATGATCCGCAAGCTGGCCTCGGGCCTGTACACCTGGTCGCCGCTGGGCCTGCGCGTGCTGCGCAAGGTCGAGGCCGTGGTGCGCGAGGAGATGGACCGCGCCGGCGCGGTGGAACTGCAGCTGCCGACGATCCAGCCCAAGGAGCTGTGGGAGGAGACCGGGCGCTGGGAGAAGTTCGGCGGCCAGCTGCTGAAAATCAAGGACCGCAAGGAGCAGGAGTACTGCTACAGCCCCACCGCCGAGGAAGCCATCACCGACTTCGCGCGCCAGGAACTGTCCAGCTACAAGCAGCTGCCGGTCAACTTCTACCAGATCCAGACCAAGTTCCGTGACGAGATCCGCCCGCGCTTCGGCGTGATGCGCGCGCGCGAGTTCCTGATGAAGGACGCCTATTCCTTCCATCTGGACGACGCCAGCCTGGTGGCCGAATACGAAAACATGAAGGCTGCCTACACCCGCATCTTCACCCGCCTGGGCCTGGAGTTCCGCGCGGTGCAGGCCGATTCGGGCGCGATCGGCGGTGATGCCTCGCAGGAATTCCACGTGATCGCCGATTCCGGCGAGGACGCGCTGGTGTTCTCCACCGGTTCGGACTATGCGGCCAATGTGGAGGCGGCGATCGCCGCCGATCCGGCCCCGCGTGCGGCCGCCAGCGAGCAGCTGCGCAAGATCGACACCCCGACCCAGAAGACCTGCGAGGAGGTGGCCGCACTGATCGACATCGCCCTGCAGCGCACGGTCAAGTCGGTGGCGCTCATAGCCGGCGAAGGCCAGTTCGTACTGGCGCTGGTGCGTGGCGACCACGAGGTCAACGAGATCAAACTGGCCAAGGTCGAAGGCCTGGCCGATTACCGCATGGCCAGCGAAGCGGAGATTGCCGAGTATCTGGGCAGCGAGCCGGGCTTCCTCGGCCCGTTGAATCCGCGCAAAGCCCTGCGCGTGATTGCCGACCGTGAAGTGGCGGCGATGGCCGATTTTGTCGTCGGTGCCAATGAAACCGGCTTCCATATCGCCGGCGTCAACTGGGGCCGTGACCTGGCCGAACCGGAAGTGGCCGATATCCGCAACGTGGTGGCCGGTGACCGCGCCCGTGACGGCGGCGAGCTGAAAATCGCCCGCGGCATCGAAGTCGGCCACGTGTTCCAGCTCGGCCGCAAATATGCCCAGGCGCTCAAAGCCACCGTACTCGACGTCAATGGCAAGGCCACGGTGATGGCGATGGGTTGTTACGGTATCGGCGTCTCGCGCATCGTCGCTGCGGCGATCGAGCAGAACCATGACGAGGCGGGCATTATCTGGCCGGCGGCGATGGCGCCGTGGCAGGCGGTGGTATGCATGATCAATCCGAAGCAGGATCCGGCCGTGGTCGCCGCCGCCGAAGCGCTGCTGGCCGAGCTGCAGGCCGCCGGCGTCGACGCCGCGCTGGATGACCGTGGCCTGCGCCCGGGTGCGATGTTCGCCGATATGGAACTGATCGGTATCCCGCACCGCATCGTGGTTTCCGAGCGCGGCCTGGCCGCCGGCACCTATGAGTACCGGGCCCGCTCGGCCAGTGAAGCGGAGAATCTGGACAAGACCGCACTGCTGGCGAAAATCGCCTTCTGATTGAAAAGGGCCGGAACAGATTCCGGCCCTTTTCATTTGGACTTAACCTCCGGGCATATATTTGATTTGTCATCACCACGGCCGCCCCGTTATGCTTTGGCACGCTGCCACGGAATGGCTCCGCCTTATCACCCATTATCCGGAGTAGTTATTCGATGAGTATCGATCTGTCCCACCTGTCGGCCAAAGAGCTGGCCGTCCTGATCCGCGACGCACAAAAGCGCAAGACCCTGGTCGCCAAGCGCCAGCCGATCGCCAAGGCCCGCGCCGCGGTTATCGCCGCCGCCAAGAAGGCCGGCTACACCATCGAGGAACTGTTCGGTACCGGCGCCCCGGCTGTGAAAGCCACGCGTGCCACCAAGACCACCAAGAGCGCTGCCAAAACCGGCCGCAAACTGCCCAAGGTGGCACCGAAGTACCGTAATCCGGCCAATGCCGAGCAGACCTGGACCGGTCGCGGCAAGCAGCCGCGCTGGCTGGCCGAATACACCGGACAGGGCCGCAAGGTCGAGGATTTCCTGATCCAGCAGTAAGCCGGACCGGTTGTCCTGATAGACAAACGCCGGCATCTGCCGGCGTTTTGTTTTTCCGCCGTCGCTCCGCCGGTCAGAGATTATTGCGGGCCGGAATCAGCAGATTGCCGAACAGCAGCCCTGCCACCAGCGCCATCACCACATTGACCACGGTCAGCATCGCCGATTCACCGGCATTCACGTTTTGCTGCTGCACCAGACTCAATACCCCGCGCAGACTGGTACTGCCGGGAACCAGCATGATGATGCCCGGCAGGCGGACGATCGCGCCGGGGCGATGGGCCAGACGACCGAACAGATTGCCCGCGGCGGTCAAGGCCATCGCCGCCAGAAACACCCCCGCCGGCGCGCCCCACACCTGGCCGCCATAACGCGATATCGCATAACCGGCCACCGAGGCGGCCATTACCCACGGATAATCCCGGCCACTGGCGCGGAACAGCATCGCAAACGCGAACGAGGCCACCAGTACCGACCCCCATTCCACCCAGTCCGATTGCGGGCGCGAGGCGCGGATTTCCGGCTCCAGTCCGATGAAATGGGCGATGGTCACCGCGATCATCGCGCCCACGGTGAGTTTCATGATCGTGGTCAGCGCCCCGGCAAACCGCGCCGTGCCCGAGACCCAGTGCTGGCTGGCCAGTTCATTGACCGCATTGGTCAGCGCCATACCCGGCAGCAATACCACCAGCGACGCGATGATCACCGTGTTCAGATTCAGCGGCCCGATAAAGGTGGCCACCAGTACCGCGACAAATCCGGCCAGCAACGCCGCCAGCGCATCAGCCGCTTCGCGCGAGGCGGTACGCCGATCGGTATAGAACAGCATCAGGCCGATCAGCAGGCCGGTCACCCCGGCGGTGGCGATATCCAGCCACGGCAACCGCCACAACCCGGCCACCCCCGCCGATCCGAGCGCGAACGACATCAGCATCTGGATCTTGCCGCGCAAACCCGGATCCTTGTCCAGTTGGCGCAGCGCGGTATGGCCCTGGGCGATACTCATCTGCCCGCCGGCCACCGCATCTGCGATCTGGTCGGCCATGGCCAGTTTATGCAGATCGTTATCGCCGGGCCCCAGCCGGATCACCCGGGTGATATCGCTGGAACCGATCGCCCGGGTCGGATCACTGAAACTGAGGATAAGACCGGTCGGGTTGGACCACGGCTCGCAATCCAGATCCAGCCGCTGCGCCAGCGCGACCACCGCCGCCTCCAGCCGTTGCGCGGTGGTGCCGTAGCTGTGCAGACGTCCGGCGATCTCCGCAACGAAGGCCACACGCTGGGCATAGGTGGCCCGGTTGGAGACAGCGACGATAGGTTCGGCAGACATGGCCGCTAGTATCACCCGGAAGCGCCATTCATACTCATCCTTGTACACGCAGGGACAAGGTATGCTCGGCAGCGGATGCCACCCATGAAAGATCACCCACCACCCCACTACCTGCTCGATCCGGACATCGAGGGCCAGCTCCGCTTGTCGGGCAGCTGGACGCTCGCCACCGCGTTGCGGGCGACCGAGCTGCTGGGGCAAATCACCGCACCGGTGCACAGCGTCGACGCGCGCGCGGTCGACGGCCTGGATTCGGCCGGGGTATTGCTGCTGCTGCGCTACGCGCACCGGGCCGGTATCCCCGACGAGGCGCTGCGGTTCCGGGATGAACACAAGGCGCTGGTGTGCACGATCGAGGAAGTGGCCGACGAGCGTCCCAAGCCGCCGCGCGACTACGGCATCATCGCCGCGCTGGAGCGGCTGGGCCGTTCGGTCCACGCCATCGGCCGCAACATCGTGGTGCTGGTCAACTTCCTCGGCGAGAACCTGGTCAAGCTCGGCCGTCTACTGCGCCAGCCACGGCGTCTGCGCCTGACCGCCACCGTCAGCCACATGGAAGATGTCGGACTGGACGCGGTGCCGCTGGTGGCGTTGCTGTCCTACCTGGTGGGCGCGGTGATCGCCTTCCTCGGCTCGACCATCCTGCGTGACTTCGGCGCGGAGATTTTCGTGGTGGAACTGGTTTCCATCGCGTTCCTGCGCGAATTCGCGGTGCTGCTGACCGCGATCGTCCTGGCCGGGCGCACGGCCAGCGCCTTCACCGCGCAGATCGGCGCAATGAAGGCGCGCGAGGAGATCGACGCGATCCAGACCCTCGGGCTGGATCCGATCGATCTGCTGGTGCTGCCGCGGGTGATCGCCCTGCTGGTGATGCTCCCGCTGCTGACCTTCGTGGCCATGCTCGCCGGACTGGCCGGCGGCGTCACCGTGGGCGCGTTCGACCTGGATATCCCGCCACAGATGTACCTGGCACGCATGCATGACACGATCGAAGTGCGACACATGCTGGTGGGCCTGTCCAAAGCGCCGGTGTTTGCGCTGATCATCGCGCTGATCGGCTGCCTGGAAGGCCTGAAAGTGGAAGGCACCGCACAGTCGGTCGGTGAGCGCACCACCTCCAGCGTGGTGCAGACCATTTCGCTGGTGATCATCCTCGACGCATTGGCCGCGCTGTGGTTCATGCACATGGACTGGTAATGATGGCCATCGCTTCGAAGAATGGTGCGCACACCCCCGACCTGGCCATCCGCGTATGCGGGCTGGTCAACCGTTTCGGCAGCCAGACCGTGCACGAGGGGCTAGATCTGGAAGTCCGCCGCGGCGAGATCCTGGGTATCGTCGGCGGCTCGGGTACCGGCAAATCGGTGCTGATGCGCTCCATCCTGGGACTGCGCACACCCGATGCCGGACAGATCGAGGTGCTGGGCGTGAACGCCCGCTCGGGTGACCCCGCCGACCGGCTGCGGATCGAGCGCAATACCGGCGTGCTGTTCCAGGATGGTGCCCTGTTCTCCTCGCTCACGGTCGGCGAGAACGTGCAGGTGCCGCTCAAGGAGCATCATCCCGAACTGAGCGAGCGCTGGCACTACGAGCTGGCATTGCTGAAGGTGAAACTGGCCGGTCTGCCGGCCGATGCGATCAACAAGCTGCCCTCGCAGCTGTCCGGCGGCATGCGCAAGCGTGCCGGCCTGGCCCGCGCGTTGGCGCTGGACCCGCCCTTGCTGTTTCTGGATGAACCCACCGCCGGGCTCGACCCGATCGGCGCGGCCGCCTTCGACCGGCTGATCAAGACTCTGCAGGAAGCGCTGGGCCTGACCGTGTTCCTGATCACACACGATCTGGACACGCTTTACGCTATCTGTGACCGCGTGGCGGTGCTGGCCGACCAGAAAGTGATCGCCAACGCGCCGCTGCCCGAAATCGAACAGCTGGATCATCCGTGGATCCGCGAATACTTCCACGGCCCCCGCGCCCGCGCCGCGCGCGGACAACTGCCCGAGCACGCCTGATATGGAAACCAAAGCCAATTACGTCCTGATCGGCGCCTTCACCCTGATCATCTCGATCGCGCTGCTGTTCTTCGGTCTATGGGCGGCCAAGTACTCCTCCGACCGCACCTGGCAGCAATACCGGGTAGTGTTCGATGAGGCTGTCACCGGCCTGTCGGTCGGCAGCCCGGTGCAATACAACGGCATCGCCGTAGGCTCGATCACCGAGCTTTCACTCGCCCCCGAGGATCCGCGCAAGGTGATCGCGCGCCTGCGCCTGAACTCGACCACGCCGGTGAAAACCGACACCCGCGCCAAGCTCGCCATCACCAGCCTGACCGGGCCGGCGATCATCCAGCTCAGTGGCGGCACGCCACAGGCAGCGGCGCTGACGGCCGCCAGCAACGAACCGATTCCGACCATCGCCACGGCGCCCTCGGCACTGCAGAACATCACCGATGTGGCCAATCGCGTGGTCGAGCGCATGGACCAGCTGCTCAGCGACGAGAACGTGGGCAAGATCACCACCACGCTGGCCCACCTGGAGACCATCAGCGGCGGTTTGGCCGACCGCGACGAAGGCACCCGGGCGCTGCTGCTGGAAGCACGCGATGCCGCGCGCAACCTCAATGTGACCCTGGGTACGGCCAATGGGGCGATCCAGCATCTGGACCAGAACGTGCTGCGGCAGCTGCCGGCCTCGCTGGAAAAACTCGATACCAGCCTGTCCAAGCTCGACTCGGCCGCCGGCAATGCCGATGCGATCCTTGGCGAGAACCGCGCGGCCATCAACAGCTTCGCCAACGATGGACTGGCCCAGCTGGGCCCGACCCTGACCGAACTGCGCGGACTGATCCGCGACCTGCGCCGGGTCAGTGACCGGCTGGAGAACAACCCGGCGCGCTACCTGCTCGGTCGCGATGCCCCGAAGGAATTCGAACCGAAATGAAGCTTTCCTTTTCAATCCGACTGATCGCGCCATGGTGTGTGCTGGCACTGGCCGGCTGCTCGGTGCTGGCCGGCGGCGACCGCCAATCCACCACCATCTATGCCCCGCAGGTGCGCGTGCAGGCCGATCCGGCCTGGCCCAGCGTTGACTGGCAGCTGGCCATCGCCAAGCCCAGCGCCGCGCGCCTGGTCGACAGCCCGCGCATCAATGTGCGGCCGACGCCGGGCGAACTGGAGGTCTACAAGGGGGCGACCTGGTCGCAACCGGCCACCGACATTCTCGAAGACACCCTGTTGCGCGGTTTCGAGGATTCCGGACGGATCGACGCGGTGGCGCGCATTGCGGCCGGTATCCGCTCCGACTACAAGCTCACCACCGACCTGCGCCGCTTCGAAGCCGATTACCGCGGCGGCGACACCCCGGCGGCGACCATCGAGCTCAATGCCAAGCTGATCCACAGCATCGACCAGCGCGTGGTCGCCTCGCGCACGTTCCTGGTTGCCGAACCGGCCGCCTCCGCTGAGCTGCCCAGCGTGGCGCGCGCCTTTGAAACCGCGCTGGACAAGACGGCTGGCGATCTGATCGGCTGGACGCTGGTCAGCGGCCAGCAGGACGCCGCGGCGCTGCCCGCTCAAGGATCTGTCGGAAAGTAAGGTTGATGCGCTCGCCAGTCGGGCGCCGCGTCTTCGGCAGTGCATGCTGGTAGAAGCGCTGGGTATCGCCGGCCATCACCAGCAGATCCCCGTGGCCGAGCAGGAACTCCCGCTTGCAGGAATGGTCGTCGCGCCGGCGCAGCAGAAAGCGCCGCGGCGCCCCCAGGCTCAGCGAGGCGATCAACGGACGCTCGCCCAGCTCCGGCTCGTCGTCGCTGTGCCAGCCCATGCTGTCACCACCATTGCGATATCGGTTGAGCAGCACGCTGTTGAATCGACTCTGGCAAGCCTGCTGCAACCTTTCACGCAGCGGCAGCAACGACTCCAACCACGGATGCGGCACGAAATCCGCGCCGGAATAACGATAGAACGCGCCTGCATCGCCCATCCAGCAGCTCAACCGCGGCGAATCCACCCAGCGCCCGAACATGCGCAGGCGATGGACTTCCCACGGTACCCCGTCGTGCAGAGCGAGCAGCAATGCATCGGCCTCGGCGGGCGGGAGCCAGCCACGCTTGTATAAGACATTCAGCACCATGCTGGTCATATCGGAACAGCATACTTGAATGCATCCGCGCCATCGTTTGCGGAGCCGCTCCCGAAGCTGGAGAATTCCCACCGCCCTATGCCGTTGCCGAAGACCCCATGCCCGTTGCCCTAGCCTGCCGGCCGATTTTCCAGCGATGACCGATAAACGCTTGCGCCAATCGCTTTTTCCACTGCTGCGTGCCGTGTTCCGAGCGCTGCCGTTGTCCGAAAGCCAACGTGACCGCCTGCGCACGCGACTGCTAGAACGTCATGGTCATTGGGTACCGCTGCCGCCGCGCGGTCGTCAGGAGGAGGGCGCTCCACTTCCAAGCATGTGCCCCGGCGCGCAACTACGTTGTCGTGCGGATGAAGCAGCTATCGGACATGTGTCATGGCGGCAGGCTCCACTGCCCTCGCCGTTGCCTGCGACGCTGGTTGCCTTCTATCTGCCCCAGTTCCACACGTTTCCGGAAAACGACAGCTGGTGGGGCAAGGGTTTCACAGAGTGGCGCAACGTGACCCGGGCCTTGCCCCAGTTTGAAGGCCATGTGCAACCACGTCTGCCAGCTGACTTAGGTTTCTATGATCTTCGAAACCCCCAAGTGATGCGCAACCAGGCGAAACTCGCCACCGAATACGGCATCGGCGCATTCTGTTTCTACTATTACTGGTTCAGTGGTCGCACCCTGATGGAGGATCCACTACGCCAGTGGTTGGCCGACGAAAGCATCGACCTGTCGTTCTGCATGTGCTGGGCGAATGAGAACTGGACCCGGCGCTGGGACGGGCGCGACGGGGATATCCTGATAGGACAGCAGCACAGTGCAGCGGACGACCTGGCCTTCATCCAGCACATCGCACCCTACCTGCGCGACCGCCGGGCACTGAAAGTCGAAGGCAAGCCGATACTACTGGTGTATCGCCCGCTACTGCTGCCCGATGCCCGGGCAACCGCCGGGCGCTGGCGACAGTGGTGTCGTGACAACGACGTGGGCGAAATCCACTTGGCCTACGTACAGGGGTTTGAACGCCCGGATCCGCGCGCCATCGGCTTTGATGCTGCCGTCGAATTCCCGCCCAACATGAGCAATCCGACTTCATTGTCGGCACAGCAGTGGCTGATCAACCCTGACTTTCACGGCGATGTTCGCGACTGGCGGGAATTGGCCAAGGAAATCGTTTCACGACCACTCCCCGACTATCCACTCTACCCGGGCGTGAACCCTGGCTGGGACAACGAAGCCCGGCGCTCTGGAAATGGCCGTATCTACCTGCATGCATCTCCACGTGGCTATCGCGACTGGCTGCATGAAACAGTTTACGGACGCCTAGCCGCGGCAGCTCCGGAGCAACGCCTCGTCTTCATCAACGCGTGGAATGAATGGGCTGAGGGAGCGGTACTGGAACCTGATACCCGGCTCGGCCATGCCTGGTTGGAAGCAACACGCTCAGCGCTGGCTCCTGCCCGTGAGATGCCGCCGGCCTCCCACCCCTGCGCCGTCATCCATGCCTGGTATCCCGACGTGTTCGCCGAACTGCTGCAGGCGCTACAGGACAGTGGACTGACCTGGCGACTGGTGATCACCACCAGCCATGAACAGCATGCGGAAATCGAGCGGCTACTTGCCACGTATGGCATGTCGGGGGAGATCCACGCTTTCCCCAACCATGGCCGAGACATTCTGCCTTTCCTGCATGTGGCCGAGGCCCTGCTGGAGGAGGGCGAAGATATAGTGCTGAAACTGCATACCAAGCGTTCGGTTCACCGCCACGATGGTGAGCAGTGGCGGAATGAGATTGTCAGCCGCCTGCTTGCACCGGAACGCGCCGCCCGGATCGTCGAGGGGTTCCGCGCCGATCCGGTGCTCGGCCTGGTGCCTCCTGAGGGGCACGTCCAGCGGCTGGACTATTTCTGGGGCGCGAATGAGCGCAACGTGCGCCGCCTGCTTACCCGCTTCGGGCTCCCGCAGGCGGACCCAGACAACGACTGTTTCATCGCCGGCAGCATGTTCTGGGTCCGTTTGAGGGCCCTGCGACCAATGCTGGATACGCACTTGCAACCCTCCCTGTTTGAAGCGGAAGCCGGACAGGTGGATGGGACCCTTGCGCATGCGCTCGAGCGCACGTTCACACTGGTTGCCCGGCATGCCGGGTTCATCCAGAAGGATGCGGCCACGCTGCTGGGCCTGCCACATGACGATGACTCGACGTATGCCTACGCCCGACGGAGCTGAAGCACAGACGCGAGGGGCTGCGAAACAGCCCCTCCAATCATCACTCTGCGCGCCGGAACGGCACGCCGGTCTTTTCCTTAAGCTCCTCATAGCTGACGCCCGGTGCGGCTTCCACCAGCACCAGGCCGTTGTCGGTAATGTCGAACACCGCCAGATCGGTGATGATGCGATCAACCACCCCCACGCCAGTCAGCGGCAGCGTGCAGTCGGCCAGGATCTTGTGTTCACCGTTCTTGGCGGTGTGCTCCATCAGCACCACCACGCGCTGCACGCCGGCCACCAGATCCATCGCGCCGCCCATGCCCTTGACCATCTTGCCGGGCACCATCCAGTTGGCCAGGTCGCCCTTGTCGGTGACCTGCATCGCGCCGAGGATGGCCAGGTTGATGTGACCGCCGCGGATCATCGCGAACGAATCATGGCTGCCGAAGTAGCTGGCACCGGCACGCGCGGTGACGGTCTGCTTGCCGGCATTGATCAGGTCGGCATCCACTTCGGCTTCGGTCGGGAACGGGCCGATGCCAAGCAGGCCGTTCTCGGACTGCAGCCATACGTCCATGCCTTCGGGGATATGGTTGGCAACCAGGGTCGGCAGGCCGATACCCAGGTTCACATACGCACCATCGGTCAGCTCGCGCGCGGCGCGCTGTGCCATTTCGTCACGGGTCCAGGCCATTTCAGTTCCCCTCCTGACGCACAGTGCGCTGCTCGATGCGCTTTTCCGGCGTTGCGTTCAATACGATGCGATCGACGTAGATCCCCGGCAGGTGCACCTGGTCCGGATCGATGGCGCCGACCGGCACGATCTCCTCCACCTCGACCACGCAGACTTTGCCGGCCATCGCGCAGGCCGGATTGAAGTTGCGCGCGGTCTTGCGGAACAGCAGGTTGCCGGCTTCGTCGGCCTTCCACGCCTTGACCAGCGACACGTCGGCCTTGAGCGCGGTCTCCAGCACATAGTGTTTGCCGTCGATCTCGCGGGTTTCCTTGCCTTCGGCCACCACAGTGCCGTAGCCGGTGGCAGTGAAGAAGGCGGGGATGCCCGCTCCGCCGGCGCGCAGGCGCTCGGCCAGGGTGCCCTGCGGGTTGAACTCCAGCTCCAGTTCACCGGCCAGGTACTGGCGCTCGAACTCCTTGTTCTCGCCCACATAGGACGAAATCATCTTCCTGATCTGGCGGGTTTCCAGCAGCTGGCCCAGGCCGAAGCCATCGACACCGGCGTTGTTGGAAATCGCCGTCAGCCCCTTGACCCCACTGTCGCGCAACGCGGCGATCAGGGCCTCGGGAATGCCGCACAGGCCGAAGCCGCCGACCGCCAGCGTCTGCCCGTCGGCCACGATGCCGGCCAGCGCCTCGGCAGCGGAGGCATACAGCTTGCCGCGCTTGCCGGTCGGGGTAGAGAGATCGCTCATCGCATCACGCCCACAATAACCAAGGATGCGCGCATTCTAGCGGCGTTCCCGGATCAGTCGCCTTGGACCTTCGTCCAGCCCGCAGACAGCCAGTTACGTAGAGGGCGACTAAACTAGGCGCCTTTATTCCAGCAGGATGCATGCAATGCCTCTCCCCGCCTTCAAGGCCTACGACATCCGCGGCCGCGTGCCGGAAGAACTCAATCAAGACATCGCCCGGAAAGTCGGCAAGGCGCTGGCGGCCCAGCTCGGGGAAGGCGCGGTGGTTCTCGGGCATGACGTGCGCCTGACCAGTCCGGCGTTGCAGGACGCACTGGCCGCCGGTCTGCGTGGCGAGGGCCGGGAGGTGATCGATATCGGCCTGTGCGGTACCGAGGAGGTCTACTTCCAGACCGATCATCTCGGTGCGGCCGGTGGGGTGATGGTCACCGCCAGCCACAATCCGATGGACTACAACGGGATGAAGCTGGTGAAGGAGAGCGCGCGTCCGATCAGCTCCGATACCGGGCTTTTCGCGATCTCCGATGCCGTCGCCGCCGATACGTCCGAGGCGCAAACGCCGCGTGGCGGTCTGCGCACCGAATATGACAAGAGCGCCTACATCCAGCACCTGCTCGGCTATGTGGACGCCGCCGCACTCAAGCCGCTGAAGCTGGTGGTCAATGCCGGCAACGGCGGCGCCGGCGCCGTCATCGATCTGCTGGCACCGCACCTGCCGCTGGATTTCGTGCGCATCTGCCACGAGCCCGATGGCAGCTTCCCCAATGGCATCCCCAACCCGCTGCTGCCGGAGAACCGTGCGCTCACCGCACAGGCAGTGCGCGAACACGGTGCCGACTTCGGCATCGCCTGGGACGGCGACTTCGACCGCTGCTTCTTCTTCGACCACAACGGCCGCTTCATCGAAGGCTATTACCTGGTCGGCCTGCTGGCCCAGGCCATCCTCGCCCGCAACCCGGGCGGCAAGATCATCCACGATCCGCGCCTGACCTGGAACACGGTGGAAATGGTCGAAGCCGCCGGCGGCGTGCCGGTGCTGTGCAAGAGCGGCCACGCCTTCATCAAGGAGAAGATGCGTGCCGAGAACGCCGTCTACGGCGGCGAGATGAGCGCCCATCACTACTTCCGCGAATTCGCCTATGCCGACTCGGGCATGATCCCCTGGCTGCTGATCGCCGCGCTGGTTTCCAGCAGTGGCCGATCGCTGGCCGAACTGGTGGAAGACCGCATGGCGCGCTTCCCCTGCAGTGGCGAGATCAACTTCAAGGTCGCCGATGCGAAGGCGGCGGTGGCGCGTGTGATGGCGCATTTCGCCGCGCAGTCGCCGATGCTGGACCACACCGACGGTATCAGTGCCGATTTCGGTGACTGGCGCTTCAACCTGCGCAGTTCCAACACCGAACCGCTGCTGCGCCTGAACGTGGAAACCCGCGGTGATGCCACGTTGCTGGCGCTGCGCACCCACGAGATTTCCGACCTTATCTCCGCCTGAGGCCCTCCATGAACCCGATCCTGCCCGTCATCCTCTCCGGCGGTTCCGGCACGCGCCTGTGGCCGCTGTCGCGTGAGGCGTACCCGAAGCAGTTCCTGCCGCTGACCGGCGAGCGCACCATGCTGCAGGCGACTTGGCTGCGTGTGGCCGATATCGCCGCGCAGGCGCCCATCGTGGTCGCCAACGAATCGCATCGTTTTGTGGCCGCCGAACAGCTGCAGCAGGTTGGTACCGCACCGTCGGCGATCCTGCTGGAACCGGCCGGCCGCAACACCGCCCCGGCCATCGCCGCCGCCGCGCTGGAGGCCCGCCGCAACGGTGAAGATCCCCTGCTGCTGGTGCTGCCCTCGGATCACCTGATCAATGACATTCCCCGCTTCCACCAGGCCATCGCCCAGGCCGCCAGCCTCGCCGGACAGGGCAAGCTGGTGACCTTCGGCATCCAGCCGACCGCGCCGGAGACCGGCTACGGCTACATCAAGGCGGTGGCCGGTGAGGGTCCGCGCGCGATCGAGCGCTTTGTCGAGAAGCCCGATCTGCAGACCGCACAGGGTTACGTCGCCTCGGGCGAGTACTACTGGAACAGTGGCATGTTCCTGTTCCGCGCGTCCCGTTATCTGGAGGAGCTCGAACGCCTGCAGCCGCAGATCCTGGCTGCCTGCCGTACATCATGGGAGCGGGCCCGCCGCGACAGCGACTTCATCCGCCTGGATGCGGACGCCTTCCAGGCCAGCCCGTCGGACTCCATCGATTACGCGGTGATGGAAAAGACCGCCGATGCGGCTGTGGTGCCGCTGGATGCGGGCTGGAGCGATGTCGGCTCATGGACCGCCCTGCGCGACGTGTCCGCGCAGGACGCCGACGGCAACGCCCATCGCGGCGATGTCATCGCCATCGATTGCCACAACACCTTCGCCTATGGCGACCGTCTGATCGCGATGGTCGGCCTGAAGGATGTGGTCGTGGTCGAAACCGATGACGCGGTGCTGGTCGGCAGATCCGACCGCATGCAGGAGGTCAAGGATGTGGTGGCCCGACTGAAGGCCGACGGTCGCAGCGAAGCCACCTGGCATCGCAAGGTCTACCGCCCCTGGGGGGCCTACGATTCCATCGACAACGGCGAGCGTTTCCAGGTCAAGCGCATCACCGTCAAGCCCGGCGGCACGCTGAGCCTGCAGATGCACCACCACCGTGCCGAGCACTGGATCGTGGTCAGCGGTACCGCCGAGGTCACCCGCGGTGAGGAAGTGTTGCTGCTGACCGAGAACCAGAGCACCTATATCCCGCTGGGCGTGACCCACCGTCTGCGCAACCCCGGCAGGTTGCCGCTGGAGCTGATCGAAGTGCAGTCGGGCAGCTACCTGGGCGAAGACGATATCGTGCGCTTCGAGGACACCTACGGCCGCACCTGAGCCGCACCGATCGCCGCATATGAAAAGCCCCGGGAACTCCGGGGCTTTTCATTCCATCGATCAGCGCTGTGCGCGCAATTGACCGATCACCCGCTGCAGGCCTTCCCGCCACGGCGGCAACACGATGCCAAAGTCCTGCTGCAGTTTGGCATTGTCCAGTACCGACCAGGCCGGACGCCGGGCGGGTGTGGGATATTCCGCGCTGCTGATCGCGTGAACGTGCGGCGCCCTGGTCAGCAGCCCGGCAGACACCGCCTCGGCAAAAATCGCCTCGGCAAAGCCGTGCCAGCTGGTCTGCCCGGAGGCGGTCAGATGCCAGGTGCCGGACAACTGCTCCGGATGCTGCAGTGCTTTGGCCGTAACCTCGGCAATCAGCACCGCCGGCGTCGGCGTTCCGATCTGGTCAGCGACCACGCGCAGTTCCTCACGCTCGGCCCCCACCCGCAGCATCGTGCGCAGGAAATTGGCTCCGTGCGAGGCATACACCCAGGCGGTGCGGAAAAT
Organism: Stenotrophomonas pictorum JCM 9942; assembly: GCF_001431585.1. Classification (NCBI taxonomy): domain Bacteria; kingdom Pseudomonadati; phylum Pseudomonadota; class Gammaproteobacteria; order Lysobacterales; family Lysobacteraceae; genus Stenotrophomonas; species Stenotrophomonas pictorum. The sequence continues at coordinate 107,602 of NZ_LLXS01000021.1, forward strand.
CAGATGGTGACCACCGGCAGCCCGTACCGCGTCCTCGCCATAGCGCTTGCTGGTGCCATACACGCCCAGCGGCGCGGTCGGCTCATCCTCGCGATACGGTGCCGTGCCTTGGCCGTCGAACACGTAGTCGGTGGAGTAATGCACCAGCGGCACGCCATGGGCCGCGCACCAGCGTGCGATCACGCCCGGTGCCTGCGCGTTGGCGGTGAAGGCCGCCTCAACGTCCTGCTCGGCGCGGTCCACGGCGGTGTATGCCGCCGCGTTGACCACCACCGAGGGTTGCAGGCGATCCAGCAGCGCCGGCAGGCTGTCCGGCTGGCCGAAGTCCGCCGTCTCGCAGGCCACGCCATCGGGCAGCAGGCCGCTGCGCGTGGTCGCGATCACCTGCCCCAGCGGCGCCAGCGCGCGCAGCAGCTCCTGGCCGACCTGGCCGTTGCCACCGAACACCAGCACCGTCATGGGGTGTAGACCGGCAAACGGTCTTCAGCGATGTCCTTCAGGAATGGTGCGCTTTCGTCCTTGGCCGACAGGGTCGGCGCACTGATCGGCCAATCCACCGCAATATCGGCGTCATTCCAGCGCACGCCAGCATCGAAGTCCTTCAGGTAGACCTCGGTACACAGATAGCTGAACACCGCGCGCTCGGACAGCACCGCAAAGCCATGGGCGAAGCCTTCCGGAATCCAGAACTGGCGCTTGTTTTCGGCGCTGAGCATCACCGCCTCCCACTGGCCAAAGGTTGGCGAGCCGCGACGGATATCGACGGCCACGTCATAGACCTCGCCTTCCAGCACGCTGACCAGCTTGCCCTGCGGCCGCGGCCACTGGTAATGCAAGCCACGCAGCACACCCTTGGCGGAGGTGGACACATTGCTCTGCACGAAGCGGGTCGGCAGGCCGTGCTGGCCAAAGCGCTCGGCATTCCAGGTCTCGAAGAAAAAGCCACGCTCGTCACCGAACACCGCCGGCTCGATGACCACGCAACCCGGCAACTTCGTTTCAATCACGTTCACGGAACGACTCCACGCAAGGCGAGTTTGTGCAGGTACTGGCCGTAGCCATTCTTGATCAGCGGGGCGGCCAGCGCCTCCAGCTGCTCGGCGTTGATCCAGCCCTGGCCGAAGGCGATTTCCTCCGGACAGCAGACCTGCAGGCCCTGCCGGGTCTGGATGGTCTCGATGAAGTTGGAGGCTTCCAACAGGGACTGGTGGGTGCCGGTATCGAGCCAGGCGTAACCGCGGCCCAGCGCTTCCAGGTGCAGGTTGCCCTCGGCCAGGTAGCGCTTGTTGAGATCGGTGATCTCCAGCTCGCCCCGTGGCGACGGCTTCAGTTCGGCAGCATGGGCACTGGCGTTGCCGTCGTAGAAGTAAAGGCCGGTCACGGCGTAGTTGGAGCGCGGGTTCTCCGGCTTCTCCACCAGGTCGATCACCTTGCCACTGGTGTCAAACTCGGCCACGCCGTAGCGCTCCGGGTCGTTCACCCAGTAGCCGAACACGGTAGAGCCGTCCACGCGCTCGTCGGCACGCTTGAGCACCTCGCGCAGGCCGTGGCCATGGAAGATGTTGTCCCCCAGCACCAGGCAGCTCGGCTTGCCGGCCACGAAGTCGCGGCCGATCAGGTAGGCCTGCGCCAGCCCGTCCGGACTGGGCTGCACGGCATACTGGATATCCATGCCCCACTGCGAACCGTCGCCCAGCAACTGCTGGAACAGCCCCTGCTCATGCGGGGTGTTGATGATCAGCACTTCACGGATGCCCGCCAGCATCAGCACGCTGAGCGGGTAGTAGATCATCGGCTTGTCGTACACCGGCAGCAGCTGCTTGCTGACGCCCTTGGTGATCGGGTACAGCCGGGTGCCGGAGCCACCGGCCAGGATGATGCCTTTGCGTTGCGTCATTTCCAGAATCCTTGCGTGAAGATATCGCGCCGCCCGTCAACTGCCCTCGAGGGCAGCGCAGCCAGATCGCGACAACGGCCCATCATCAGGCGACGGTGCCGATACGCTGCAGGCGGTAGCTGCCATCGAGCACGCCGTTGACCCATTCCTGGTTATCCAGATACCAGTCCACTGTGTAGGCGATGCCCTGCTCGAAGGTGTACTTGGGCTCCCAGCCAAACTCGTTCTTCAATTTGGAGGCATCAATCGCATAACGGCGGTCATGGCCCGGGCGGTCGGCGACGTAGGTGATCTGGCTGCTGCGCGGCTGGCCATCCGCACGCGGGCGGCGCTGGTCCAGCAGGGCACAGATGGCCTGCACAACTTCGATATTCTGCTTTTCCGAGTTGCCGCCAACGTTGTAGGTCTCGCCCACGCGGCCTTTGGCCAGCACGGTGCGGATCGCTTCGCAATGGTCGGTCACGAACAGCCAGTCGCGCACCTGCTTGCCATCGCCGTACACCGGCAGCGGCTCACCGGCCAGTGCCTTGGCGATCACCAGCGGAATCAGCTTCTCGGGGAAGTGATACGGGCCGTAATTGTTGGAGCAGTTGGTGGTCAGCACCGGCAGCCCGTAGGTGTGATGGAACGCGCGCACCAGATGGTCCGACGCCGCCTTGGACGCCGAGTACGGCGAGTTAGGCGCGTAAGGCGTGGTTTCAGTGAACAGGCCCGTTTCGCCCAGCGTGCCGTACACCTCGTCGGTAGAGACATGCAGGAAGCGGAACGCCTGGCCCTTGTCGGCCGGCAGCGCCTTCCAGTAATCGCGCACGGCTTCAAGCAGCGCCAAGGTGCCAACCACATTGGTCTGGATGAACGCGCCGGGGCCATCGATGGAGCGGTCCACATGGCTTTCCGCGGCGAAATTCAGTATCGCGTCGGGCTGGTGTTCGACCAGCAGGCGCTCGACCAGAGCGCGATCACCGATGTCACCTTCCACGAAGACGTGGTTCGGGTTGCCGTCCAGACTGGAAAGGGTCTTCAGGTTACCGGCATAGGTCAGGGCATCGAGATTGACGACGCGCACGCCCTTGGCGACCGCCTCCAATACAAAGTTGCCGCCAATGAATCCGGCACCGCCGGTGACAAGCCATGTGGGCACTACCTGTTCTCCTGTTTTTCAATTCATCCTGGGAACGCCCGCGGCATTCCGACACAGCGTTACAGCATACAGGCCAGCGCTCCACACGGCTGCCTCCGGAAGGATAGGACACGCCCGCAGATCCGGCATTTTGGTGCTTCGCAGCATTTCCATACGCATTCGCATGGAACCGCTTGGCCAGTTAGAATCGCGGTCCAATTTCCCGAACCGGTTGCTGCCACCAAGAGCCGGACGCTATTCCCTGTTACCGAAGGATTCGTACCAGATGAAAATCCTCGTCGCGTACAAGCGCGTGGTGGACTACAACGTCCGCATTCAGGTCAGGCCGGACGGTTCCGGCGTGGTCACCGATGGCGTCAAACTCTCGCCCAACCCGTTCGATGAAATCGCCCTGGAAGAAGCCCTGCGCCTGCGCGACAAGGGCCTCGCCACGGAAGTGGTGGTCGCCACCATCGCCCCGACCGACGCCCAGGCGCATCTGCGCAACGGCCTGGCCATGGGCGCCAACCGCGCCATCCACGTGGTCACCGACCAGGCCATCCAGCCGCTCACCGCTGCCCGCACCCTGCTCAAGCTGGTGGAGAAGGAACAGCCGGATCTGGTTATCCTCGGCAAACAGGCCATCGACGACGACGCCAACCAGACCGGCCAGATGCTGGCCACGCTGTGGGCGCGCCCGCAGGCCACCTTCGCCTCCAAGGTCGAGATCGCCGACGGCAAGGCCACGGTCACCCGTGAAGTCGACGCCGGCTTGGAAACGCTGGAAGTCGACCTGCCGGCGGTGATCACCACCGACCTGCGTCTGAACGAGCCGCGTTTCATCAAGCTGCCGGACATCATGAAAGCCAAGGCCAAGCCGCTGGAAACCCTGCAGCTGGCCGACCTGGGCGTTGAAGCCGCCGACACGTTCAAGACCACCCACTACGCCGCGCCGGCAAAGCGCAGCAAGGGCGTGATGGTGAAGGACGCCGCCGAACTGGTGGCTGCACTCAAGCAGAAGGGGTTGCTGTAATGGCCAAGATTCTCGTTATCGCTGAGCACCTGGACGGCAAGCTCAACAGCGCCGTCGCCAAGACCGTTTCGGCCGCTGCCGCCGTCGGTGGCGACATCGACGTGCTGGTGCTGGCCGCCGACCCGGCCGGCATCGCCGCCGAAGCTGCGCAGATCGCCGGCGTCAGCAAGGTGCTCACCCTGGCCAACCCGGCCAACGCACATGCCCTGGCCCAGGTACAGGCACCGCAGATCGCCAAGGCCGCCGCCGGCTACAGCCACGTGTTCGGCGCCTCGACCACCACCGGCAAGGACCTGGTCCCGGCCGTCGCCGCGCTGCTCGGCGTCAACCAGGTCTCCGACCTGATGAGCGTCGAAGGCCCGCACACCTTCAAGCGCCCGATCTACGCTGGCAACGCCATCATCACCGTGGAACTGCCGGCCGACCAGGTCGTGGTGGCGACCGTTCGCGCCGCTTCGTGGCCGGAAGCAGCCAAGGGCAACAGCGCACCGGTCGAGGCCATCAACGTCGATGCCACCCTGCCCTCGCACACCCGCTTCATCGGCCTGGCCGCCGGCAAGAGCGACCGCCCGGACCTGCAGAGCGCCAGGCGCGTGGTCTCCGGTGGCCGCGGCGTCGGCTCGGAAGAGAACTTCAAGGTGATCTACCAGCTGGCCGACAAGCTCGGCGCCGCCGTCGGTGCCTCGCGCGCGGCGGTGGATGCCGGCTACGTGCCCAGCGACATGCAGGTTGGCCAGACCGGCAAGATCATCGCTCCGGAGCTGTACATCGCCGTGGGCATCTCCGGCGCCATCCAGCACCTGACCGGCATCAAGGACGCGGGCACCATCGTCGCCATCAACAAGGACGGCGATGCGCCGATCTTCGAGATTGCCGATATCGGGTTGGTGGGTGATCTGTTTACGATCCTGCCGGAGCTGGAAAAGGCGCTCTGACATAGAATCGCCGCATGCAACGCATCATCTCCCAGCCATATCCGCCACATTCCGAAAAAAGGAGCGCCTCTGCGGCGCTCCTTTTGTTTTTTGGACTTTTCCTGGCGCTTGCGGGTGGCTGGCTCAACACGCGCCCTTACAGCCTGGCCATCGAGATCAGCCTCAATGCACCTGGCGGACCCTATCTGCAGATCTTCCCGTTCGCCGGAGGCTATAGCGAGGCCAATGTCCGGCAGGTTCCGCTCCAGGCTGGCCGGCAGGTCGTGCACCGGCTGTCCGTGCAGTCACCCAGGTTACCCAAGGTCGTGCGTATCGACCCCGGCAGCGCCGTGGGCATGATCGAACTGCAGTACTTGGGCTTCGCCAGCTTTTCCGACAGCGCGCGCCTGGAAGGCCTGCGACTGCGCGAGGCGATGGTGTTGCGCAACGATATGCACTGGGACACGCACGGTAACCTCGTCGCCAGCGGCCACGATCCGTGGTTCGAAGTCGCGGTTCCGCCCGATGTACTGGCCGGACCGCGTGCAGCCAGGCGCGCCGGTACCGCCTTGGGCATCGTCGGACTGGTGCTGGCGGCCGGTGTCATGGCGATGCGCGGCAGACGGGTAATCGTACAGCTGCGCCGGATGACCATGATGATGCCCGCTGCGCTATGGAAGATGCCGGCCATGACCGTCGCCGGTATCGTGGTCATGGCCGCACTGGGCTTGCCGGTCGAAGGACTACTGCACGATCCGCTGCGCGGCGGACGCTATGGCGCTCAACTGTTTCTCGCCGCACTACTGCTCGCGGCCATCGGCGCGGCACTCCTGGATGCGCTGCGCCTGCCACCGCGCATGCAGGGTTCGGCAAGACTTTTCCTGGCACTGGCGATAGGCCAGTGTGGACTGGTGGCTTACCTCTACCTGCGCTCCATGGTCTCGGCCATCGGCGCGCCAGCAGTGGGCAGCATGGAAATGGGTACCTTGGCGGTCGTCGCCTGCGGCTGGCTCTGGTACCGACGGCACCGCACCGGCGCGGCGACTGGCATGCAGGGACTTCCCGTGCAGCTGGGTATGCTCGCGGCAATCTGCCTGGTAGTGGCTGATCGGGAGCTACCGCGGATAGTGATGCTCTCCAGCGACCCGGATACCCATGCGTTCCTGAGTCAGCGAATTCTTTCGCTCGGGTTCCTCCCTTGGTCGGGAGACCTGGTGTTCGACTATCCTGCCGGAAGCGCCTTCCTTGGCGCCAGTTGGAGTTGGCTTTCGGGCCTGGATCCGCGCGACACCATCACCGCGTTACCGCTGATCGCCTGCCTCACCGGCGCGATGCTGCTGGCCGAGGCGGTTGCACAGCGACACCGGCATCCACTGGCAATGCCCGCGGCATTGCTGACCGCACTGGCGCTGACAATCGCCGCCTTCCTGTTCCCACTGTTCAGCCAGTACGCACACATGGAGGGCACAGGAAGACAGATGTGCTTCGTGTTCGCCGCCGCCGTGCCGGCATTGTGGATGGCATCGGCGCCGGCGGCAGTACGCACCGGCTGGGCCCTCGTGGTGCCCTGCGCGCTCCTGCTTCTGGCCTTGGGCAGCCTCAATCCGATCGGCCCGGTCATGCCCGGCATCGTCATGGGAGCGTTCTGGCTGCATGCCAGCCTGCACCACCGGCATCCGCATCCGGCGGCACTGGCCTTGCCATTGGCCGCGTTTGCGCTGTTGCTCGACCCGTACTACCAGGGGCTCGTACAGGGTGCCGGAGCAAATCCCAAGATCACTGTCACCGCCAACTACACGGCGCTTTCGCTGACTGAACTGCTGGCACAGTGGCCCAGCTTCTACACCCGGCATGCGGCCGAACTGGGCAAGCAGCTGTTCTGGCTGATGCCCCAGCACGCTGCCCCCACCTTCCTGCTCCTGTTGCTGCCCATCGGCGCTGTGCTGTTGTATCTGCGCAGGCCCCGACTGTCGCGCGAAGCGCTGCTTGCGGGGGCGGCGCTGCTAGCGGCGACAGCCGCCTGTATCGGGCTGTTCTTCACGCTGCGCAACGATCCCCGTGGCTATCTGCTGCCCGGCTATTTCAGCTTCAGCGTTTCACAATACGAGTTCATCCTGCTCACAGTCCTAGCGGCCATGGCCTCAACAGCGGCAGTGATTCGAGGCTTTGCAGTGGGGTGGCTGGCCACTGCCGCCGTCGCCTGTTGCGTCATCGCCCTGGGCATGCGGACGCAGCAGGAGTCCATGTGGACGCCACGCCAAGCCTATTGCGGATCGCTGGGCTGCGCTTCGGCCAACGACTTGGCGGTGCTGGAGATGATGCGCGGGGTGATGGACGACATGTCCGGCAAGAAAGTGCTGTTGCCCAACCTGAGCCTGCATACGGGCAACGAGGCCTGGGTATTTCCTGTCGCCGGCGCGCGTGCGCTGCCATTTTCCGGCAGTCTGGAACCGGCGTTTTTCTATTATCAGGGCGACCCGGATTTCTCCAGCCGCAGCTACCAGGACAACGTCTGCCACCAGCTCGACCGGCGCTGGCTGGCCCGGCATCGCATCGGCTATGTCTTTCTGCCGGAGAACCGCGCGCAGGCCTGTATCAGCGGCATGGAATCGCTGATCGACTCGGAACGAATCGTCTTCCAATCCGGAGATGCCTACCTGCTGGAGCTCTCCACGCCCTGAGTAGAGCGAGTGCCGCTTCGTTGTCCCGCGACCCGCGATCTTCGTGGGCCGGTCGCCTCAGCGGCCACTGACGAAATACGCCAGGTGCAGGCGCTCGAGCGCATCCAGGTTCAGCACCATCGCCGCTGTCAGCACGAAAGCCAGCAGAAGCGCACGCAGCGGATCCGGGCTGCGCATGGACATCCAGGCCCAGGCGAATGCGAGGGGTGGCAGGAAATAACGGCCCTGTAGGCCCTGCACGATGGTGGCGTCGACCGAGGTCCACTGCACGTACAACGGCAATGCGATCATCACCACAGCCCCGGCCACCATCACCAACGCGGCCGGCGCCACCCGTGGCCAGCGCAGCGCATCGGGCCGGTTGCCGGCGAGAAACAGGGCCGCGACCAGGGCATAGCCCGCAAGCGGGTATGCCCACGCCGATAACGGCACGTCGATCCACCCGAGGATCCCCACCATCATCCGGTACAGATGCGCGCCATGCTCGCCGGTGAGCGTGTTCCACAACAGTCCAAGGAACGTGTCGGGATCGTGCAGAAGCTGACGGATGTTGCTTGCCGGGTCAACGCCGGCGCGCGCAATGCCATCGGCGTCGGCCATCGCGATCAACGCCAGGTGCAACGCCCATGGCAGCGCTACGAAGCACCCCAGCCCGCGCAGGAAAGACAGGCCTGATTGCCGGAACGCTTCGCGGCAGAACAGCAGGCTCGCCAATACCCAGGCCGCGCCGGGCTTGAGCAGGCCGATGGCGATGGCCAGCCCCCACAGCACCGGCAGGATCCGCCGCAGCGGCACGCGCCCGGCCGCCAGCCCCGAGGTCAGCCCTGTCCAGGCGATGGTCAAGGCGATAACCAGCGAATCGGCCGATACCGAGGCCAACTGGGCCAGTGACATGGGCAGCAGGGCGACGAAGGCCAGTGCCCATTTGGCGCGGCCGGCCAATGCGATCCCGAGCCCTACAAGGAGCGACGCCAACAGCAGGTTCAGCAGGCGCGCCGAATACAGGAATGTACCAAAAGAGCCGCTCATGGCGCAGGTGCTGCTGAAAGCGACGGCGGCAACCGCGTAATGATGCGGGAAGTAGGGATCCGCGCCGCCGGTCGGCGGCGCGCTGGTCGGCGCACAAGCAAGGGGTTGTGCTAATTGCCGCTCCAGCTGCGCCTTGCTGAATGGCTGCTTGTTTCCCAGATAACCTGAGAACGGGCCGTACATCGCCGACAAATCCGGGAAGCGCTGCCCGTCATGCCAACCGAACGGTGTGCCCTGGCCGATCCGGACGATCTTGGCCAGATGCGCGCGCTCATCGGGGACAGCCCCCGGCGGCGTGCGCACCGCGTACAGGCTGCCGAATACCAACAGCAACGCCATGCACAGCCAGTGCGCATTGCCATCAAGGCGCTCCAGCCAGGCCAGGCGCGCGTACCGTCTGAGCGGGGCGAGGTAGATCCAGCGCAGGACGACCAGCAGGAGCAGCAGCCACAGACCAGTGGCATACATGACGGCCTGATGGAGACCTTGCCACCGCAGGGCCGTCGCCAGCGCCGCCTCCATTGCCGGACTGGCCCCCAGTACGAGCTGCGGGTCGGCCGCGTCCGCGGTAGAGGACAGTACTCGGCACGGCCCCGCCTCCACCAGTTCAAGATCGTGCCTCGCGCCCGACACATAGGCATGATTCTCGCCCGCCACCCGCAATACCACGTCGCACAGCGAAACGTCGCCGCCATTGGGCGGATCGACGCGCAGCCGCGTCAGCTGCATTCCCGTCCGCGCCAGCCGCACCTCCTGCCGCTGTCCGACGACCACGGGATACCATTCGGACATAACTTCGCTGAAGTCGCCGTCCTCGTCGAAGAAGACCTGGAGTTGGCCGGAGACCGTGGACTGGACCGTAAAACTCAGCCTCGCTTGGGACCGGTCCTGGGAAAGCCAGAGCGCCCCGGCCAGGAATAAGCCAAATGTGACGATCGCCAGTACGCCTAGCTTGCCCGGTTTCCACAACAGTCTGCTCGGCTTGCCAACCGCCATTTCCATGGCCTTCACCCTCCTTCAACTATGACGAACACCCAGCGCCGCATCAGCATGAAGCTGAGCATTGCCAGCACGATCTCGATGCAGACCTTCATCCTCCAGGCGGCCGGGATACCCGCCATACTTCCGGTCAAGACAACCGCGCCAGTGCTGAGCAGCGTCAGCGACACCCACAGCAGCACATAGCGCAGCAACTGCTGCCGCGTCAGCCGCGGTTGCCGGAAGGTCAGCTTGCCGTTCAGCAGGAATCCCAGCATCGCGGCTGTGAAGCGCGTGAACAGATTGGTCCAGAACGCCGGCATCCCCCAGTAAGTAAGAAGGATGAACAGGCCGGCGTCGAACGCAAACTGCAATCCACCCACCGCCAGAAACAACGCGATACGCACCAATTCCGTATGGGCTGGCAACCATCGCGGCGCTCCTGCACGCACCGTCACGTGTCCGTGGTCCCGTCGGCGGCTCCACAGCCCGGTTCGTCGAGCAGCCGGGAAGACAGCGGCGATTTCGGCACAGACGCGATGTCATAGGAGAGAAAGGCCAGCAGCAGCTGCAGGCCGACGAGGACAGGCATGGCCGCCAGCATCACCGTGCCAGCCGTGGTCGGCACACCGCTGGTAATACCTTGCCACCATTCGATGGCGCCAAAGCACACGCCAAAGGACAGCAAGACCAGGCCTGCCACCAGCTCAAACGAGGCGATCGACAGATCGCGCAGGAAATAGTTATAGAAGATTCGCTTGCCGAAATTGCGCACGTGCTTGACCAGGAATTCGCCAAGCACCCGGCTGATCTTCAGATTGCTGACCTCATCGGCATACTTGGCGTCCATAGGCACGTCAACGATCACCGCACGGAATGTACCAAGGCGGAACATCATGTCGGTCTCGAAGAAATAGCGCTTGCTGATCCGGTCCATAGGCAGCAGCTTGGCCACCTTTGCCGAGATGGCGGTGTATCCATTGGTCGGGTCGAACACATCCCAATAGCCGCTGGAGAACTTGGCCATGAAGGAAAGTCCTGCATTTCCCACCAGCCGCAGTATCGGCATCTGCCCGATCTGGCTCAGGTCATAAAAGCGGTTGCCCTTGGTGTAATCGGCCAGTCCTTCGGCAATGGGCCTGACGAATCGGGGCAGCAGCCCCGGATCCATCTGCCCATCGCCATCGATCTTGACGATGATGTCCATGCCCGATTCGATGGCGCGTTGATACCCGGTCAGCACCGCCCCGCCGACGCCCTGGTTTACTTCATGGGTGAGCACCACCACCCGCGGATCGCGACACTGCGCCGTCACCAGCGCGCCGGATCCATCCGGACATGCATCGTCGACCACGATGACCTGCTGGACCATCGGACCGATCGAGGCGATGACGTCGAGGATATGGCGGGATACCCGGTAGCTCGGGATGACGACAGCGATCCGGGGTTCCATTCGGCGCATGTGTCAGGACTCCAGTAAGAAAGGCTGTGACAGGGAAAGGTTGGGGTTGTAGGCGGGATCACGACGCAGGACGCCTTCCCACCGTTCACGCATGAAGGCGACTTCCGACATGAACCTGGCCTGCTTCACCGGATTGTCCTCCAGGCCACGCGACGCCGATTCGTGGTGATACAACTCGGCGAACGGCGTCCACAGGTTGCGGTATCCCTTCTCGCGGATGCGCAGGCACAGATCGACGTCGTTGAAGGCCACGCGCAAGCGCTCGTCAAGACCGCCGACTTCGTCATAAACCGAGCGGCGCACAAGCAGACAAGCGGCGGTCACGGCGGACAACTCCTGCGTGAGCAGCATGCGCCCAAAGTAACCTTGGCTACCGCGTGGATGGCGGCTGCCGACATGGCCGGCCACGCCACAGAGGCCAACAAGCACCCCGGCATGCTGGATCGTATCGTCGGGGTAATAGAGCATCGCGCCCACCGCGCCGACGTCGGGCCGCATCGCATGGACGACCATCTCCTCCATCCAGTCGGGGGAGATCACTTCGATATCGTTGTTGACCAGGCCGATGACCTCGCCGCGCGACTGGGCCACGGCGAAATTGTTGATCGCCGAGTAATTGAACTCGCCCGGATACGGCAGCACACGCACGTTGGCGAGTCTGGAAATACGATCGAAATAGTCCAGCGTCTCGGGCTCGACCGAACCGTTGTCCACCACCAGGATCTCGTAATCCGGATAGGTGCTGCGCTCGAGAATGCTGTCCACGCACATGCGCAGCAGATCCACGCGATCACGGGTGGGGATCACCAGACTCACCTTGGGCGCCGGCACCGGCAGGGAGCGTTTCACCCGCATCATGCTGGCCGGGAGAATGCTCACCTCGCTCGGCTGCCCGATGCGCTCCAAGTGTTCTTCCACCGCACGACGGCCAGCCACCACCGCGTAGTTCTTCTCGCCTGCGGCCAGTGCGGTCGACCCCTGGATCGCCCGCCAGTGGTACAGGACGCGCGGGATGTGCACGATCTGTCCGGGCTTGATGCGCTCGACACAGCGCAATGCCAGGTCCCAGTCCTGCGAGCCTTCCAGCCCCTTGCGGAAGCCACCCAGCTCGCGCACCAGCGGCAACGAGTAGACGCCAAGGTGCGAGATGCAGTTCTGCCCCAGGAACAGGTCGTAGTTCCAGTCCGGCTTGAAATAGGGGTCAAAGCGAATACCCGCCTCGTCGATCTTGTCCTCGTCGCTGTAGACCAGGCGGGCATCCGGAGTACGGCACACCGCTTCGGCGACCAGCAGCAACGCCTCCGGGTGCAGCTCGTCGTCATGGTCGAGCAGCGCCATATATTCGCCCGTGGCAATCTCCAGCGCCGAATTGGAGGATTCGGAGATATGACCGTTCTTCTCGCGGTAGACGACCTTGATCCGCGGATCGCGGCGCTGGTACTCCTCCAGCACCGTGCGCACGTGCGGCGACGGCGACGCATCGTCGGCGATGCAGAATTCCCAGTATGGATAATGCTGCGCGACCACACTATCCAGCGCCCGCCGCAGCCAGCGCTCCGGCGCCTCGTAAACCGGCATCACCACCGACAGCAACGGCCGCCGCGGCAAGACGGCAAGACGCGCCTGCACATCAGCCACATTCAGCATCGGCTCGTTTCTCGCGATCCATCGGGCGTAGTCACTGGACGGCGCTGTCTGCAACGCCTGGTAGTCGTGTAAACCCTGCTTGAGCGAGGCCCAGGGCCCCGCCTTGGCGCCGGTGGCCGCCAGCCGCGCCGCCAGCGCGAGCGCATTGGCCAGGCCGCCGCCACGCACCTGGCAGACTTGGCGCAACATGTGCAGCCAGGCGCCAGGACGCGTCACCGGACGCAGTCGCACCTCGATCTGGAAGCGGGCGTCCTCGTCGCTGGGATCCAGGCGCAGGCTGCGCAGTCCTGCGCCGAGGTACACCACAGTCTCACTGTGCCCCTGCGCATCGTAAGCCAGCAGCCCCATACGGCCGGCTTCGTGAACACCACAGCCGTAATCAGGATACAGACAGGGATTTTGCAGCTTCCCGCCGTGCATGCGCGAAGCGATACTCAGCACATACCAGCCCTCTTCGATGCCCGGCCCCGGCCCGGCGCCCATACGCACCGAAAACTGCGGGTCGCGCTGGCATCCGCACCAGTATCCATCGGGGTCCATCGCCACGTTACGCAGCGGCTCCAGCACCGCCAGGCCGGCCATCACCCGCCGGCTACCGCGGGACACGCGCAACTTCCGGCCCACACGGTACAGGAGCGGCCGGTCCGAACGCTGCTTCAGCTCCATGACCGTCGCGGACAAGACACCCAATTGCGCCGCGACGGCGTCCAGCCGCTGCTCCTGGGCAGCGGCGAGGCGACGGGAAAGCGCGGACAGCTCGTTGCCGGCATGCTGCTGTTGGGCCTGCATGCGACACAGGAGCTCGTCCTGAGAGGCCAGCGTACGCTGCTGGATCTCCAATGCTTCGTGCAGATGCGCCTGCTGGACTTGCAACGCCTCCAGGCGTTCGATCTGTTGCGCATGCCTGCGCTTGTTACCCTCCTCAGCCAACGCATACGCGGTCGCGCGCCGGAAGCTGAACTCCACGCGCCTCGCGCCGCTCACCGCCTCCGCCAGGTTGGACAGGTCCAGCTCCAACCACGGGTCGTCGCCCTGCGCTGCCCAGACGATGGCATCTGCCGCAGCCGCAGCCATGCGCTGTTCGTGCAGTATCGTCACCCGCCCCGCCAGATCGGGAACCGGGCGGCCATCCAGGCGTACCGACAGCAGTTCGTAGACGCCTGGCCGGCCATCCGGATCGAAACGCACGCGTTCCAGCGGCATGCCGGGCACGGTATCCATGGTGGTGTTGCAGATTCCGCCGGCTGCCATCTGCACCACGCCATCGACGGCCAACTCCTCGCAATACCCACCGGCGGCACTGCGGGCATACATCCGCGGAGCAATAGAAGGCGCGGCATCCGGCACGGGACCATTCCAGGCACTGGCCAGCTCCAGCCCCCGGCTCCATGCAGGCACATGGCGGGCATGGTCATGGCCCAGCGCGGAAAGCGCCGCCTCCATCGCCGCCGCATAGCCCCTGCGCCCAGCCTCGAAGCGTTGCCGCAGCGCATCCATGGCAGTCAGATCAAGCGCGCCGCCGCCAGCGGCGGTAACAACGCAGCCATAAGCCGCCAGCACATCCGGATCGAGCGCGAACGCATCGACGGCGTGGTGATTGCGTAGTTGCGCGTCGAGAAAACCGTCTACTTCAGCGGCTGCGGCCATGTCTTCCTCCGGCAGCACGCCCGCGCCGAATGCATGGCGGCAACGCGCAACCTGGCCACGCCAGTCTGCGATCAAGGCCTCATAGGTCAGGAACACGCGACTGGCACCGCGCGTGGCCTGTTCGGCCTCCAATTGGTAGGCGAGAGACAACAATCCGGCCCGGTACTCGGACATGTCATCGCGACGACGCAACGACGCGGCCACTTCAACTGGATGACGGGCGATGAAGGCGAAGTGTGCCTGCACACCGAGGCTTTCAAGCAGCTCCCGCCACAGCGGCACGAACCGACACGCGCGCGGGTCCTTGACCACTACGGTGCCGCCTTCGGCCAGCAGTTGCGCAAGCAACGGCTCCAGTTCTGCCCGGGCCCGCAACGCGGCCGGATGACGCAGCCAGCTTTCCGGCAATGGTCGTGGATCGGCCCAGTCCATCCCGAACGCGGCTAGCAGGCGGTCGTGGGCCTGTACCACCCGGACATGCTCGAAATAACCCTTGGGGTTGGCGTCGGCAGTCGCGGGCATCAACTCGTCACCAAGACGGAGGCCCAACTGGCTAAAGGTTCCGGCCAGCGCCGAGGTGCCGCTGCGGTGCATGCCGAGCACCACGATCACGGACGCTGCGGTTGTTTCGCTGATTGTCATCGTGGAGCCCTGATGGATTGCGGTGATGCCTGAATCTCCGGCACCACGTGAAAGTCGACAAAACCGGTGGTGATGCGGCCCGCAGCTGGCGGGATACGGAAGACGAAAACGTCTACGAGTCGATCAAGAAACGACTCTTCCTCTCCCACACGGCCGGTCACTCCGGCATTCATGAAATACACGCCTGGGGCCAGCATGGCGCGAAACCGGAAACGTACCTCCATACGTTCGGCAGTCTCCACCAGCGCAATCGGCTCCTGCACGCTGGAAGAGGTTGCTCCGCCCAGTTCCACACCAGACACGGTCTTGATGAGCATGCCAAAACGGACCCCTGCTACGGTCCGGTCGAACACGACCGAATACGCGTACACGTATTCCTCGCCAGGCCGGAGTACGTTCACTCTGCGCCCGGCAAGAGTCTGGATATGCGGATCCTCGATGTGTGCTCCGCAGGATTCGTAGCGAAGGAGACTTTGCGATACCAGCCCAGGGTCGAAGTGCGCGCTGTCCTCGGTTTCCGCGGTTGCCATCACTGCATGGCCGACATTGGCGGACGACAGCAGATTCCCTGGTTCATCCGCGGCAGACGGAAGGCTGCCTGCGGTACCCGCAAGACAGGCGGCGCGCAAGGCAGCCACTTTGTCGGCCGGGGCGTACAACATTTTTTGGTAGAGCGCGACAACGTCCTTGGGCTTGCCCGTCGCCAACAGATCACCGCGATCCAGCAGGATTGCGTGATTGCACAATTCCAGCACGGTGCTGGCCGAGTGCGATACGAACACGATGGTTGCGCCGGCGTCGCGCAGGCGCTCAATGCGTGCGAAACATTTGCGCTGGAAAGCCTCGTCGCCCACAGACAGGGCCTCGTCGACGATCAGGATATCCGGCTCGACATGGATCGCGACGGCGAAGGCCAGGCGGATGAACATGCCGCTGGAGTAACTCTTGACCGGCTGGTCGATGAAATCGCCGATGTCCGCGAACGCAGCGATATCATCGAAGCGGGCATGCACCTCCTCACGCGTGAGCCCCAACAACGTACCGTTCAGGTATACGTTCTCGCGACCGGTGAATTCCAGGTTGAAGCCTGCACCCAGCTCAAGCAGGGCGGCAATGCGGCCCCGGGTGGTGACCGTGCCGGTGGTCGCCGTCAGCGTGCCGCAGATGATCTGCAGCAGCGTCGACTTGCCCGACCCGTTGCGGCCGATGATGCCTACGGTCTCACCGCGGCGCACTTGGAACGAAATATCGTCCAGCGCACGGAACTCGCGGAACCAGCGCCGCCTGTGCGACCGCGGCGACAGCATCTGCAACAGACGGTGATGTGGTTTTTCATAGATGGGAAATACCTTGCCCACACCCGCCACGTCGATGGAGACCTCACAAGACATCGGCAAACCCCCGACGCGTGGCACGAAACAAGCTGTATCCCATATAGAAAACCAACAACGCCAGGATCGAATACACAGCCAGACCCTGCCAATCCGGGGTTCGCCCCCAGATGACCACATCTCGCGCCTGATCAATGATGAAACTCAGCGGATTCATCCGATATATCCACCGCATTCCTTCCGGAATCACCGAGATAGGAACGATAGCGGTGGACGTGAACAGCAATGCCGTGGAGAGGACACCGATGATCTGGTTGATATCCCTGAAATAGACGCCGAGTGCGGCAAGTCCCCAGCCCAGACCCAATGCCAGCCAGACCAGCGGCAGCACTACCAGAGGAAACAACACAAGCGTCCAACCAACGCTCTGCCCAATAAACACCGCCAGCACCAGATAGGCGACCAGGTTCATGAACAGATGGAACAATGCCGACAAAACCATCGGCCAGGGCAGCACCTCCAACGGGAAAACAACTTTTTTGACGTAACTGGTGTTACCCGAAACCAGGCGCGGCGCCTGTGTCAGACACTCGGCCAGGAACGCATGAAGAATCAGGCCGATGAAGAGAATCAGGGTGAAATTCCCCTGTTTGCCATCGACAGTCGGCCAGCGGCTGCCAAGGACTCCACCAAAGGCCAGCGAATAGACGGCCAACATCAGAAAGGGGGCGATAAGCGCCCATAACAAACCGAAATTTGCCCCCCGATAGCGCCCCAGTATCTCGCGCTTGGTCAGTTCCCGGACAAGGGAGCCATGTTCAAGGGCCACACGGAATGGCCCGGTAATGATCGACACGCTACTACTCCAGAAGCCCGATACTCGAGCCATCATTAAACCGCTGTAACGCCCAACGCACGCGCCAGGTCGTATTGCAAATCCCCCACGTCCTCTACACCCACGCTCAACCGCACCAGTGCATCGCTGATGCCCAGCTGTTCGCGGCGCTCGACCGGGATCGAGGCATGGGTCATCACTGCCGGATGGTTGACCAGGCTTTCCACGCCGCCCAGCGATTCGGCCAGGGTGAACAGCTCGGTGCGCTCGCAGAAGCGCTTGGCCGCTTCGAAACCACCCTTGAGCACGATCGAGACGATGCCGCCATAACCGCCCATCTGCCTGCCGGCCAGTTCGTGCTGCGGATGCGAGGCCAGGCCCGGGTAGATCACCTTCTCGATGGCCGGATGGGTTTCCAGCCACTGCGCCAGCGCCAGTGCATTGGCGCAATGCGCCTTCATCCGCAGCGGCAGGGTCTTCAGGCCGCGCAGGGCCAGGAAGCTGTCGAACGGGCCCTGCACGCCCCCGATGGAGTTCTGCAGGAATGCCATCTGCTCGGCCAGCTCGGCGTTATCGCCAACCAAGACAATGCCGCCGACCATGTCCGAGTGGCCATTGAGGTACTTGGTGGCCGAGTGCAGCACCAGGTCCGCGCCCAGCGCCAGCGGACGCTGCAGCATCGGCGAGGCGAAGGTGTTGTCCACCACCACGATCAGCCCATGGCGCCTGGCGATGTCTGCAACCGCGGCGATGTCCACGATCTTCAGCATCGGATTGGTCGGGGTCTCGATCCACACCATCTTCGTTTTCGGCGTGATCGCCGCTTCGAATGCGGCCAGATCAGTCAGGTCGACAAAGCTGAAGTCCAGCCCGGCAGTGCGGCGGCGCACGCGCTCGAACAGGCGGAAGCTGCCGCCGTAGATATCATCCATCGCCACCACATGGCTGCCGGCATCCAGCAGCTCGATCACGGTGGAGCTGGCGGCCATGCCCGAGGCGAAGGCGAAGCCACGGGAGCCGCCCTCAAGCGAGGCGACGCAGCGTTCGTAGGCGAAGCGGGTCGGGTTGTGGGTGCGCGAGTACTCGAATCCCTGATGCTCGCCCGGGCTGGACTGGGCGTAGGTGCTGGTCGCGTAGATCGGCGGCATCACCGCACCGGTACTCGGGTCCGGAGACTGGCCGCCGTGGATGGCCAGCGTTGCAAGACGGTACGCCATGGGAGCTGCTCCGTTCATTTACGAAACCGGCAATGATACCCGAGCCGCTCTGGCCGATAGCTGAGCATCCCTCTTGGGCCGGCCACTTTTGTGGCGGCCCGACCGTTTTCTCAAGGCTCGCCCTGTCTATCGGCAGGGGCGCAAGCTTCCGGGAGGCGACGCGACTGGCCCTTGCGATAGCGGACATCCCGCCAGGGGCGCTCAAAAAGCAGAAAGGAAGCCATCGCCGTGAGCAGCATGGCAAGCAGCAGCAGGCACAGCCCGCCTGCGCCCCATTCACGCATCCCCAGCGTATCGGCGGCCTGCAGCACGGGCATATGCCACAGGTAAGCACTGAAGCTGATCACCCCCACCAGCCGCATCGGCGCAGAGGCAAAGAACCGCGTCAGCATGCCGCCCCCCCACAACAGCGCCAGCACCAGCAGGGCCCAGCCCAGGCCGAATCCTGTGAACCAGCGGTGGCCGAGCCCGGGCTGGAATTCGCTCCCGCTCAACAACGCCCAGATCGACGGGGTGACCAGTACAAACAGCGCCAACAGCAACCAGCCCAGTATCCGCCAGGCGCGCCCGGCCGTGGCCAGCCCTGGCCACCAGCGGTGCAGCCAGGCCGCCCCCACCCCACACAGGAACACCACCAGATACTGGCCCAGCCCGACGCTATTGGTGACCGCCTCTGCCGCCGGCCAGTACCGGCGTGCCAACAGCACCAGCAGCGCCAACAGCATCAATCCCAGCCAGCGCCCGCCGGGGGCTTTGCGCGACAGCTGCATCGCCACCACGATGAACGGCAGCCACAGGTAGAAGGTGAACTCCACCGGGATCGACCACAGCACGCTCTGCCCTTCCCGCAAGGCGAGGTGATTTTTGAGTGCAACGGTGTCGATCTGGTAATGCCAGATGGGAACACCCGCCCGGGTGAGCCACCAGCTCACCAGCAGGATCACCAGATACAGCGGCCAGATCCGCAGCACCCGGCGCAGCGCATAGTTGAGCCAGTACGGCAGATGGGCCAGCTTTGCCAGCGGTTGGCCGAACATGGCCGACGCCAGCAGATAGGCGCTGAGCACGAAGAACAGGTACACCCCGCTCTTGCCGATGCCCGACAGGTTGGGCCACGGCAGCCAGCCGGCATTGGACAGGTGCGAGCCGATGACGATCAGCACCGCCAGCCCCCGCAGCCCGTCCAGTGCCAGTACGTGCCCCGCACCGGCCGAGGCTGGCGCCAGAAACAGCCTGCGCATCATTTCTGCCATATCCATCCACCCTGTAGCGCCGGGCAAGGCCCGGCCAATCGCAACACACGCCCACCACCGCACCAATCCGGTGGATCATCCGCCATAGCGCCGGGCAACGCCCGGCGAACAGCATCGCACCGCACAATATCCAGCGCCTGGAAGCGGCGAACCATGCCGGGCACATCCCAGCGCGGCAATGCCGTGCTCGACACCAAAGCATGGGGTTCCACAAAAAGAAAGACCCGCCGGAGCGGGTCTTTCCAAGACTACAAGCAACTACCGATCAGAACGATCAGTTGGTGCCCGGACGGATCAGGGCGTGGTTGCTGATCGAACCCGAGGTCGGGTTGACGATCTGGTACAGGCCCTGGATGGACTTGTCCGGACCAGCCACGTTCACCACGATGGTGGCGCGGTTGTTGCCCGTGAACACAGTCTTCAGGTCGTCGATGACCTTGGTGCCGTTAGCCGGGATGGTGCCGGTCAGGGTACCCGGGGTGACGGCGGTCTCGTTTTCCACGTTCATCAGGGTGATCGAGTACGGACGAGCCAGGCCACTGGTGTTGGTCAGCACCAGACGGCTGATCCAGCCAGACGGGATCTGGGCCAGCGGAGCCTGCAGCACGGTGCCGTTACGCACGAACGAGCCGACAGCCTTGGCGGCAATGTCGGTGACGCGGTAGGTCGTCGGAGCTGCGCTGACGGCCTTCACCGAAGCCTTGAACTCAGCTTCCGGAATGGCGGCCGTAGCCGAGGTCTTGGTGTACTCGACGAAGCCAGAGGCGATACCAGCCTGAACGTCCTTGGGTAATCCCCCCATTAACCAGAGTTCTGAGAAGTAGAGCTATGCGGCCATGGCCAACCGCTGCTTGGGGGTGATGCCGCCCAAGGCCATGTTTGGGCGTTCATGGTTGTACCT